>NZ_JAWLNY010000053.1:0-6909 GCF_036903315.1 Anaplasma bovis
CTGCACCCACACCCGCACCTACTACTGCACCCACACCCGCACCTACTACTGCACCTCCTACAGCACCTACTACTGCACCTACTGTGGCGCCCATAAGGTAACCACCTACAATCGCAACATTTAAATCATCGCATGTACCAATATAATCAAGCGTAGATGAGGGCTGCAGTTGAAGAGCAACGCACTTTCTGTCCTTCTTTAAAGAAGGACAAGCCGTAGAGACCTCGTCATCAGAATCACTTTGAGCACGAGATGTTTGGTGTTGTACTGAGTCATCCACCAGTGCAGCTGCCATGCTCGAAGATGCCCGATCACTCTCATGTTCTCTAGTTAACGTGTGTTTTTCATCAGCAGAACTTCTGCCTGCCTTTTTAATTACTGAGTGTTGAGTAACGCTATTGAGACCTATTCCTCTTAGGTCTGATACCATTGTGCGGAGCTCTACAGATTGTATTGTACTAGAATAATCAGCTCCCCCCCCCCCCTTCCAGTGGCGCAAAGCGTACCTCATCACCTTCTAGGAGTACTACAATTTCTATTTCTGTTTTTAACTTCCTAGAAGCTGAAGTTGGAACACCGTTGTTACGTGGCACATAAAAACTCTTAATTGTTTTTATCGTCATAAATCCAAGCCTCAAGCATACAACAGATAGCACATCGGAGTTCATCAATAATGAACTGTACCCCGGCATATGAGTGGGAGATCTACAGTATATAATGGCACTTGAAACCAATGCACCATACAGCAATGACAACTCACAACACTTGCTAACCATTGTACATAAATATCACTTATGAACAACAATAGGTTGAGAAGGGCGGCACTCTACTACACTTGCTGATGTTGTAATAAGGGATTTATCCTCATGCGCAGCAACGTAGGTTATTCTCACACTCATCGCTGTTGCACTACAAACACACGGCTACTGTAGCAAGGCCCATCATAACTGCTACAGATGCTATACCCGCATTTGTCAGAGTTGTTGACGGTATAACTTTTGAGTGTGTCATCAATGTGCTGTTAGCAGAAGAAAGAAGCCCAAGCTTTTGGAGAAGGGACTCTCCGAGTTCCTCGGAAAGGGGCTGCCAGTAGTGTTGCAACAACTTACTATACCCTGATGAAACTAACTTATCTAACGCAGTGTCAGCTACTTCAAGGACAACATTTTCCAATGCTGATTGTATTCCTTCAGCTACTTCAGAGAGTACCTGAACAGCAGCCTCACCCACTTCCGTCGGTGAGGTCACAGCATGCCGCACAAGTTGTTCAAGTATCGAAGATAAGGGAGCATCCACAGGGGGCATGACCAGTTCAACTATTGGCGGCGGAGCTATGCTTGTAGCTGATGATGACAGGTTTCGTATGGCGTCTTCTAAGACCGCTATAATATGCTTGTCTACTGCAGCATGTTGTTGTAGTTGAGATACTTGTGTTTTGAGACTCTGTATGGTGCTTTGTAGTTGTTGTATGGTGCTTTGTAGTTGTTGTATTGTCTGAAGGTCTAGTACACTTTGTTGTTGCTGTGTCTGTAGTTGAAGTAAGAGTTCAGCTATGGTCTCGCGCAGGCCGCTTAGGACTTGAATGTTTGTTGTTGCTTGCACCACCGGAACACCTGTAAGCTCCACAGGAGCAGCAGACTGTAACGTAGTAGCTGCCTTTATAAAGTTCGTCATAATAGGAATTGCTACAGGAGCAGTTGCTGCCCCAATAGTTGCAACTCCTGCAGTAGCTCCCGTTAAGGTCGCGATAGGGCCTATTCCTCGCGACAGATATTTCTTAAAATAGAAACCACGAGTACTGAAAGGCTGTCCATTAGGAACTTTCTTTCTTTTCTTAGTCCGGCGGCAAGGAAAGCACCCTGTGGTAACCTCCTCTGCTTGTTCTACTTGTAATTCTAAGCCAGAATCACCTCCTTGGTAGTCTGTTAAATTAAGACGCAAAGACGTTACGTGATGAGGAGGTGTAGGCAGTACCTTGTTCTCACAAGTCCACTTCCCCCCCCCCCTCAATGTCTCGTATCCTAAAGGTAACCTTGTTACCTTCTAAAATTTCTACTTCGCTCTTAACTCTCATGTTTCCATACCACCATAAATGGTATTAGATCTCGATTATACAACAACTATCAATGATTTACAAAATAGGGACATGCTCAGAGCGTTCACTGGAGTTCATCAACATGCAGGGAAGCATGGCCATATCCGTAGTTGTTTAGTCATATTTTGGTTACACACATCGTATACGACACTGCAAGGTCGTTGAATCCTGCAATCTTAGAGGCCGCAAAACCGTGGCTGTGATGGCTCAATATCCGTACTGTGTTTTGCATCATACATAAATCTCCCCTCTAGCTGGCTTGTTTCAGAGTTCACAATGCAGTAGAGCTATTCTCAGTAGGTATAATAGCTATCAATACCGAGCATTTTACCATGTTTTGCATGGTGAGTTTTCGACAAGAGGGGCGGCAAACTAAACTTACAATACGCACAGCATTCTATAAGCATCATTAAATCCTGCACAAATCTCAGTAAGAATTATCACTATTACACTTGAGATGTGGTTGTAAGATTATCCTGTTGAAGTTGGGGCTTCAATTACACCGCAACGCACAGAGGTGTTCTAAGCATCATTAAATCCTATACAATTTAGAAGGCTGAAAACAGTGGTTCCACTGGATATAATACCTATTAATCGTCGTTCGCAGTTCAAAAGAATGCACAGGTACGCCACCCTTAACTTAGGGACGTTAGTTATCAATATCGTCTAAGCGAGATATATGAAAGAAAATACGCACTTCTTCTAGCACATTATGGTGTTCTACGGCATCACTGAAATCTTAAACTATAACCACAGCAACTTTCCCTGTCTTATATTCTTCTACTAAGGAGATGAATGCATAACACGTCGCATGTGGGGAAAAATATCACTATCGCATGTCATGTGTTGTATTAATATAACATATTAACCGTAACTAAGCATGCTCAGAAGGCGCCAATTACCTGATCTAGCACAGCCTAAACCACTATGATATGGTATCTCTGTATGCCCTTATTCAAACGCAATTTGCTGCACAAATCCTCATAATAAAGCAAGATAGTAACGTACTTCGTGATGATCTTCTTTTTTATTGTACAGCAAAGTGATATTTCGCCACTCTTAAAGGCTATAGAAGGATGAGAAGCGTGATGAGGATCTGCACGCACACCACCTGAATCTTATTTGCCGTACAGCAAATAAGATTATGCCCCTTAGAGGAATGGAAGAGACGCGAATAAGGGTAACGTACAGCAAGTGACATTCCTATATTACATCTCTGTAGGGATGGGAGAAAACGGTGATAAGACAACGTGTTTCTATCTGCGCGCATACTACTGAAATCTTCTTCCCTCATACAACAAAGGGTGAAAAAGGCGTGATGAGGTGATATACTTCTATCTACATATATACCAACTTGGATCTTCTCTCCTGCTGTGCAGAAAATGATATTCCTTCCTTCTTTATGTCTCTGAAGAAATGAAGAGACGTATGAGAAGGCAATGTGCTGCTATTTTGCGTGTACACCACTTAGAAACCTTCTTTTTCCTACTATACAACAAGTGATATTACTCCCCTCCCCCTATTACGTCTCCGTAGAGTGGAAGAGGCGTGATAAGACAACGTGCAACTATCTGTATGTATATCTTACTTACATCTCTTCTTCTACCTTACTGTGGAACAAATGACATTCCTCATCTTATGCCTCCGTAGAAATTAGAAGGAGCATGATAAGACAATGTATCCCTATCTGTATTTAATACCTATTTGGATTTTCTCACCAACTGTGCTTCTACCCATATGTATATCTTACTTGGGTCTCCTCTCCTACTACACAACAAGTGATATTCTTCGCTCTTTAGAGGAATGTAGGAGTGTCAAGGTAATATGCTTCTGTCTACATGTACACTACTCAGATCTTTTTTGTAAGTGTATGGGCCCAACGCAATTTGCTGCACAAATTTTCAGAATAATGCAAAGTAGTGGCGTACTTTGGTGCGATCTTCTTTCCTGCTATACAGCGAATGATATTTCTACCTTCTTTACGTCTCTGAAGAGATGGAAAGGTAGCGATAATGTAACGTGCTTCTGTCTACATATACACTACTCAGATCTTTTTTGTGAATGTATGTTGTGGTACACTGGACACTGGTGTAGTGGTGTGTTACATGCTTAATAGGCGTTTTAGCGAATTATACCTAAGGCTATTTGCCGACTTGGATAATACCTTGTTAGACCAGTACGATCCGCCTCTGAGTGAGGATTACGGGTTGCGCTCTGAGGGGCGGTTGTTAGCTACTTAGTGTCAAAATTGCACAGTATAGAAGTCACGGTCCGTACTGCAAGGGACTACGTGCCTGTCAGGTACATACATCACCCCCAAAATCAAATGACCTATTCGTTACTTTGGCGGGTTGAGGCCAACGCTTTTGTCGCGCGCGCAAACCTTCTGAGAACATTCGACATCGCAGCTGGCATCAACGACATGAGGGGAAGAAATTTGCGTGTTTTTGAACTTGATGCAGTGACTGATATTCTTGCCGAAATGTACCAAATTTTGGAAGAACTAGGATCATTATTGTATTCCAGAAACGGAAATGATCTTCGCAGCGTTGCTTCAGATTTCTCCACCAAATTAGAGAGCGCAGTTTCCACTGCTTCGCACTGCATAATGATTTTAGAGTCAGCCTGTTCGCAAAAAATTGCGCGCGATCTCAGCGAAGAAGCTGCAGAAAGGCTTTACGTAGAGGCTAGTAACCAAGATGAAGGATTTGGAGAAGATCCGGCCATAAAACAGGCAGACGAAGAGAAAGCAGCACGTGAAAGGCTCCAACGAGAATGCATAAGTAGTTCATTGGTCTTTGCTACTCGTAGAGCAGCGTACGTACTTGCGTGTTGCATGGCGTTATCTGCTTCTCAACAGTCCTCTGATAGCGATATAGAAACTGAGAGTAAAATCTCGGAAATACGCATCGTTATAGAGGCACTACTCACTGTTTCTTTGCTACTAGGGTGGCATGTTCCCACACAATTTAGAGCAAGAGCTGCACGAGCTGTGGCAAATATGTCGCACGCGCTAAAGGTGAGGCTCTCGCATATTCTACCCCGCTCGCCTGCCCATAGTGGTGGTGCCGTATTCAAATCTCTTATGGTTAACGCCTGCGACACGCTTTTAAATGCTGCTCGCACGTATGAAGCACACGCTGATGGCAAACCCATCAGTAAATTTCCCTGGAACATTCGTAAACCCTTCGAGAGCCATTTTGTCATTTTTAATTTGGCAGAGGCTATGTTCCTGACCCACCACATGCTTCATATGCTAGAATTTAACTTGCAGAAGTCTTTAGAGAAGACGCGGGCCACTGAGGAAGCATACGGTGTGTTGGACGCGTGTACCTTGATGATGCGCACAGTAACCATCGCCCACGAAAAAGCGGTGGATTGCGTCAAGAAAGTAGAAAGTGATTTTGATTCTGCCATATCTATGTTGTGCGATCTTGGAGGTGAGGGTTTCCTAGAAAAATTTTTGAGCATATCGAGATCTGATGCGGAAAATAGTACACAAAGTGATCAAGATATTGCAAAGCATATGTTTGCAATCGCTCAGCATGTGCGCAGTGCTTGTTATGGGCTTCAAGATTTAAATGAATACGTTCGTCTATTGAGGGTGCACGGTGAAGATAGATCGCGCATTGCCCAATACATGCAGAATGTGTATTTATCCTGCACTAGGGTTTTTGACTCACTAGTACATGAGGGCTATCACAATTACGCTTGGAATGTAAGTTGCAAATCTACACTGCCGGTACTGCCTGGTGAACTTCCTGGCAAGGTAGATAAATGTGTACTCCTGCATGGTGACAACGCACCAAGTATGTTTTTCTCAAGTGAGGTTCTGGAGGAAGTATTCAGCCTCGCAATCTTAGAGAAATTGAGTACATGCAGAGACCTGGAAAAACAGTCCACCGGTTACTTGTCATCTATATACGAAGTTGCACTTAATATCAAAGACTGGCTGTTAGGCACACAAGCGCAGCCAAGCTCTCAGCTTTCTGTGGACTCCACAACTCGTTTGTTGCACACTGCACAAGAACATGCTCTACGCACACCAATTGTCGGAACAGTGGTTACAAATGTGTGCTGCGGTAGGGTACATGAGATGGAATGCAGATCTTACTCTTTCGTGAATTATCGCGGGTTATAGTACAAAAGCTGTACGGAGAGACTTTTATTTAGTGGATGATGCAATAATTCCCTGGTCTCCGCATCAAATATATATCTAAGAAATATACGTTGTGGTGCGCCGTCTCTCGGTTGTTGTTTCTATATCCACCTTAATTTAGCGAGTCATAGACTTAATATGCGTCGTATCTGTGTAACCTTGCTGCAAAAAACACAGGGCATCCTGCCATTGAGTGGTCAATTACAATTCCCTAGCCGCAATATATATATGTGCCCAGCTCTTGGCTGCTGTTTTTCCTATCTACCTTTATTCCCACAGACTATGCCCCTATAATACAAGCTGTAATTCTGTATAGCACGGAGAACTCCTTCATTCTCGGTGGGATCGTTACAGTTCATAAATCGCAACATCAAATATGTGCGTCTCGGCCGTCTCTCGGTTGTTGTTTCTATATCCACCCTAATTTAGCGGGTCATAGACTGAACATGCGTCGTATCTGTGTCAACTTGCCGCAAAAAAAACACGGGGATCCTTCTATTGAGTGGTAAATTACAATTCCCTAGCCGCAATATATAATATGTGCGTTGCGCACGCACAGCTCTAGGCTGCTGTTTTTTTCTATCTGCCTTTATTTCCATTGACTATGCCCCTATAATACAAGCTGTAATTCTGTATAGCACGGAGAACTCCTTCA
>NZ_JAWLNY010000054.1:0-6898 GCF_036903315.1 Anaplasma bovis
TTCCCATCATGGAACCGTCCCATAAAACTTGTATTTGGGCACTTTGGAGTGTTATTGGTCGTTGTTGGTCCTGGAAAACTGTTACCCCTAGTCTCTTCCATGAAGGCATAGCTTGTATTGACTACGTATGATAATCCGCTTTCATTGGATCCTATCATGAAAATATCTCACAAAACTTATATCCCTGAGCACCTCAGGACGTTACTGAACCGTCGTATCAGGGAAAACTGTGTATTTAGCCTCTGCCACAAAGTCCTAGCTTCTATTTACTGCACGTACGGGAAAGCTGTACACCTAATTTCTTTTGTGAAGTCCCAGCTTCCGGCTAGCGATACAGCTGTTCCCATCGTGAAAATGCCTCATGAAACTTGTCCTTGAGACCTCAGGACGTTGCCAAACCTCATGTCCGGGAAAACTCTGTTTACCTAGCCTCTTCCGCAAAGCCACAGCTTCTGTTTGACTGCGCATGGATACCTATTATCGTGAGACCTTGTCATGAAAATGTTTCATAAAACTTATCTTTGAGCACTTGGGAGTGTTATTGATCTTGAAGCCTAGCAGTAAAAGTGTATCATAAAACCTGTCCTTGATGAGCGTCCAAGGACGCTCCTGGCCGTTGTGTCAGGGAAAGCTGTTACCCCCAGTCTCTTCCACGAAGGCATAGCTTCTATTTACTGCACGCAGAGAAAGCTGTACACCCAACTTCTTTTGCAAAGTCCTAGCTTCCTATTTGCAATGCATGGCTGTTCCTTATTACGAAAATGTCTCATAAAACTTGTTCTTGAGCACTTTGTCGAATTGTTCGTAGGAAACGGTGATGCCCAAGTCTTTAAGTGAAGTTACTCCAGCCCCTACTATCCCGCATGGAATAATTCCAGAATAATGGGTAAGGTCAGTACTTATGTTGACAGAAACTCCGTGATACGTTACCCAGCGAGTAATTCTTATACCAAAAGCTGCTATTTTTTTTCTTTGTCCGCAGCTGTTAACCCAAACTCCAATTTCATCCTCACTGAAGTAGCTCTCAACCGAAAAACTCTTTAGAGTATTCGCTATCCACTCACCCAAATCCCGTACATATGCACGCACATCGCATCTGCCCCTTTTCTTAAGGTCAAGCATAACGTATATAACCCTCTGCCCAGGGCCATGATAGGAGTATTTACCGCCTCTAGTGGTTGTGATAACAGGAAATTTATCGCTTTCCAGCAAATCCTCTGGTTTCGCACTTGTACCAGCAGTATATATGGGATGATGTTCCAACAGCCACACCATCTCCCGCTTTTTCCCCGCAACTATCCCGCGCACTCTATCGAGCATCGCATTAACCGCGTACTCATAATCTGTGAGTCCATCAGAAACGAGCCATTCAACCGACACAGATAACCGCTGCTTCGTCCAACGTGCAACATTTTACTACCGGGAAATCGCATGCGTCAACCTCGTGGCATTGATGTCTCATAGAAGACCATGCGTGTTGAAACTGTAGTGACGTTTCGGAGTGACAATTATGTGATCTACCAAGTTTATATTCATGTTACTGCAGGCCACTTTCAATTTCTTTGTAACTTCTATATCGGCTTTTGAAGGCCTGGGATCTCCGCTGGGATGGTTATGAGAGATCACTATGTGCGCGGCACCACAGGATAGGGACTTTTTTATTACCTCCCTAATATACAATGGAGCCTCATCCACGGTGCCAGTGTTGTGAACTTCATCATGTATAACGCCGTATCTTTTATTCAGGTACAAAACATAAAAATTCTCTATGTCGGAATTTCCTATTTTTACTCTTAGATAATCAACTAATTTTCCCCATTTATCGACTACAACACTATCCTCAATATCGTCCCTGAGAATCCTAACCATGGACTCCCTAACACACATAATTGCGGCTATGGATGAATTTCCTACACCTTTAACTTTGCCCAGCTCTATTGCATCTGCATAGAACACACCAGATAGGGTTTTAAATTTTTCCAGAAGACGCTTTGCTATAGGTTTGCAGTCAACACGGGTGCGCGCAGAGCATAAAATTAGTTCCAGTATTTCATAATCCAGCAATCCACGTCCGCAACCACTTATTAGTCTATTTCTCAACCTTTCCCTATGCCCAAGTTGCTGAATTTTTCGTTCCTCACATAGGTTATCTGACATATTAATATTATTGAGAAATATACTTAATTTAGTGTGGAAAATTCATAAATAGGCCAGACATTTTTTACACATATCATAACTTATCCGTTCATATAGTAACACACTGTTGGGAAAATTAGGGTTCTTTCCAAGTTGTAAATTAATATTAAAAAATGATTAAGTAGCACTTGAAATTCAATTTTACTACGCTTATATACCGCTAGGGTTATCGTGACACGTCACACGTCGTGGTCACTTATGTTTAGGAGGATCGTTTATGAATCTGGCTATGTTGCATGATAATGTGTTGGTAGAGGCTCTGGAGAGTGATGACAATTCTCCCATACAGCTCCCTGAATCCGCAAAAAAGAAGCCTACAAAGGGAAAGGTAGTGTCTGTAGGTCCTGGTGCTTTCGGTACTGATGGAAAGGTAGTTCCTATGTCAGTAAAGGCGGGTGACTGCGTTTATTACCGTCAATGGGCTGGTAACGAGCTAGAGCTCGGGGACAAGAAATTTATAGTCATGAAGGATAGTGACTTGATAGCTAAGGAAATGTAGTTCTGACGAGTTTTGTCTGTGTTGGTTTTAAAGTTTAGGAGGAGTTAAAATGGCAAATATAGTTGTCACGGGTGAGATGTTGGATAAAGCCATTAGGGAGGTAGTACATACTCTCGAAGGGGCTGTGGGATGTACTGCTGGACCGAAGGGCTTGACTGTTGCTATTAGCAAACCTTATGGATCACCTGAGGTCACAAAGGATGGATATAAGGTGATGAAGAGTATAAAGCCTGAAGAGCCTTTGGCTGCTGCGATAGCTAACATAATTACTCAAAGTGCTTCGCAGTGTAATGATAAGGTTGGTGATGGTACTACCACTTGTTCCATACTGACAGCAAAGGTTATTGAAGAAGTTTCAAAGGCTAAAGCTGCTGGCGCTGATGTAATAAGCATAAAGAATGGTATCTTAAAGGCGAAAGAAGCTGTGCTTACAGCTCTTATGTCAATGAGACGCGAAGTTGAAGAAGAAGAAATAGCTCAGGTGGCAACTATATCTGCAAACGGCGATAAGAACATAGGTAGCAAGATTGCTCAATGCGTGAAGGAAGTTGGAAGAGACGGGGTTATAACTGTCGAAGAGAGTAAGGGTTTCAAGGACTTGGAAGTAGAAAAGACTGATGGTATGCAGTTTGATCGTGGATATCTTTCCCCATACTTTGTAACAAATGCTGAAAAGATGCTGGTGGAGTTTGAAAACCCATACATATTTTTAACAGAAAAGAAAATCAACATAGTTCGCAGTATTTTGCCAGTTTTGGAAGGCGTTGCTAAATCTGGAAGGCCACTATTGATAATTGCAGAAGACGTTGAGGGTGAAGCGTTGAGCACTTTGGTACTCAATAAATTACACGGTGGACTACAAGTTGCTGCTGTTAAGGCTCCTGGCTTTGGTGACAGAAGGAAAGACATGCTTGGTGACATAGCTGTTATAGTTGGGGCTCGATATGTAGTAAACGACGAGCTAGCTGTTAAGATGGAAGACATCACTTTGGCCGATCTTGGTACTGCTAAGAATGTGCGTATAACCAAAGACACTACTACTATAATAGGAAGTGTTGACAGCGCGTCTGCAAGTATAGAAAACAGGACTAATCAGATCAAGGCTCAGATAGAAGTTTCTACTTCAGACTACGACAAGGAAAAGCTAAGAGAGCGTCTTGCGAAGCTTTCTGGTGGCGTTGCTGTACTGAAGGTTGGCGGCTCAAGTGAAGTGGAAGTAAAGGAGCGTAAGGACAGAGTGGAAGATGCATTGCACGCTACTAGAGCTGCTGTAGAAGAAGGGGTAGTCCCAGGGGGTGGAGCTGCTCTGCTGTACACTCTTTCATCGCTAGAAAACTTAAAGGGTAAGAACGACGATGAGCAGCTAGGTATCAATATAATCAAGCGTGCGGTTTGTGCTCCTATCAAGAGAATCATAAAGAACTCTGGCTCCGAGGAAGCACCATGCGTTATTCAGCACTTAGTGAAGCAAAATGACAAAGAGCTTATCTTCAATGTTGACACTATGAATTACGCTAATGCATTTACTTCTGGTGTTATGGATCCGTTGAAAGTAGTGCGTATCGCTTTTGACTTGGCTGTTTCTCTTGCGGCAGTATTTATGACTCTGAATGCAGTAGTTGTTGATGTGCCTAGTAAGGACGACGCTACACCTGCAGCCGGCGGCGGCATGGGTGGTATGGGCGGATTTTAATTAACTCGCTAAATACACGAAGAACACACGCCATCGCAAGGTGGTGTGTGTTCATCTTAGAATATGTAAAAAAGATCTCAAATCAACGCCTACACTGACATTGAGGAAAGAGCACACGCAATCATCGGTGATGTATACTCATTCTATCCAGTACAAAAGGCATCAAACCAACAACGCCCTATCTCTCTGAAAAGAATGCAAAAGGGGGTGTTCGACCGACTTTCTCTTGTTATGGTAAAAGCGCATTCCATCATAGGTGATATGTGTCCCTCCTAGATATATACAAGGGATTTCAAATGTACCTCCCTATGCTGTTGAAATCACCAACCATCGTGGATGATGTGCACTCGTCTGCACGTTCTCTCATGGAGTTTGTATAAAAATGTGTTGCAGACTTTAGATTAACAAGTGGCTATGTACTTAATCGCAGCCATCATGGCTGAGTATGCCATAGAGAGTGGTATAAAAATGGAGCAAGAGTAGATCTAGCTCACAGATTTGCTCGTCATGCGGGATATGGCAGTACGTTCGTTTCCGTACCATAGGCTAGAGTGTCCCTACCCTTGCTCACCACAGGTTAGAGTGGCGGCATGTTTGTCCTCCTTTCACAGGGTAATGTGATAAAAGGATGTAAAATTCACGACTTTTAGCTCTCAGGAAAGAGCGCACACAATTATATGTGTACTTACCTACCTGTCTAGAACATCATAAAGGAATCAAATCGGCAGCACCATATACACTAAAATTGGGACCACTGCAGGTTACACACTATCAGGGCTGGCGGTAAAAAAGGAGTGCCAGACAATTGAGCTTACGGATTTATTTTCTCCGTGGCACATAGAAGCCCCTTGTACACAACTTGTTAGAATACGGTGTTGCGTGTAAGTATCAAATCAACAGTGCACACTGTAATGGTGAAAGTGCACTCTATCGCAGGTGATATGTGTTTCTCCTAGATACATGCACAAAGGATTTCAAATCACTTACGTCCCTGTGCTGGTGAAAGTGTGCTCTATTATGGCTGAGTACACTATAGAGGGTGATGAAAAAGAGGCACGTAGCCCTAGCAAGGACTTGTTCGTTATATGGCCTGTACAAGTCTCTTATTGTACCATGCCACTGCTTCACAATAGCAGTGTTCCTACCCTTGCTCACCACAGGTTAGAGTGCGGTGTGTTCGCCTGTGTCTCTTATAATAAGCATAGCAAGGGTATCGGACCAACGATGTTCTTGCAATGGCAAAGCACACTTTTCGTAGTGATGTGTACTGTCTGTCTGCTCTCTACAGAGTGGCGCAAAAAGGGGTATCAAATCAACGATTCCCCTATCAGGAAAGAGCACACACATAATCACCGATGATGTGTACTCACTCTATCCAGTACAAAAGGCATCAAACCAACAACGCCCTATCTCTCTGAAAAGAATGCAAAAGGGGGTGTTCGACCGACTTTCTCTTGTTATGGTAAAAGCGCACTATACCATAGGTGGCATGTGCTTCTCTTAGATATATACAAAGGATTTCAAATCCACCTACGCCGCGGGTCCTGTAAAAACACCGACCATTGCGTCTGGTGTGTCGCGCGGTACATTGGGTCCATTCGTTGCCATACCACCGGTTCAATAGCAGTGTTCCTAGAATATGCAACAAAGGATTTCAGATTTACCCTTAATACCTATACGTTGTGAAAACACCGTCGTGGCCGATAAAAAAAGAGCTGCAGTTACTTCTGGCTTACACCCTTCGTTGTCATGTAGGCACATAAAAATCCCTTGCTATACCACCGGTTCGAGTGGTGGTGTATTCGTCCGTTCTCTGCAGAGTGGTGTCGAAAAAGGGTATCAAATCAATGACTCACCTATAAGAGAAGAGTGCATACAATCGTCAGTGGTTTATACTGCGTCTATCGGGCATTATCCAGTGTAAAAGCATCAAAACACCCCCCCCCTCCAATGAGAGCGCACACAATCACATGTGATATATACTCATCTATTCGTATTATAATGTGCAACAAACAGCTCCTACTGCCCTCCTCCTCAAGGAGAAAATCACCGTCACTCCCATGCTTGGTAAAATCACGTTCCATCTCATGTCAGAGATGTCATCCAGGTGAGAACACCCGTTAAGGTGTGTAAAAGGAGTAGCAGACTTAGCGTTCACTTTTGTTGTCACATAAGCCTTAAAAGGGCATTGCCGCAGACTTAGGTGATGTAACTATCTATTCGTGTATTATACAGTACAACAAAAAGCTATCCCGTCCTTTCTACTCAAGAATAAAATCACCGTCACTCCCATGCTTGGTAAAATCACGTTCCATCTCATGTCAGAGATGTCATCCAGGTGAGAACACCCGTTAAGGTGTGTAAAAGGAGTAGCAGACTTAGCGTTCACTTTTGTTGTCACATAAGCCTTAAAAGGGCATTGCCGCAGACTTAGGTGATGTAACTATCTATTCGTGTATTATACAGTACAACAAAAAGCTATCCCGTCCTTTCTACTCAAGAATAAAATC
>NZ_JAWLNY010000055.1:0-6223 GCF_036903315.1 Anaplasma bovis
GTTTATAGTTCATCCATATGCAACATGGTAGTCAATTATGTTATTACTAATGTTAACAGCGACATGGCCTATTTTCCCCAGTTGTAGAAAAGCTCTTATATAATGGGCGTGACCATTGGCAAAGTTTGTCCATGCGCATGCACGGCAATTCGTAGTATTGTTACTTATGTGAATAGGGTACCTTCTATGTAGGTGCTGTTACTGTAGGGTTTAAGTTCTTGTCTTATACCTTGACCAGTTTGAGGAAAGCTCTTCCATAGCATTGTATGACCGTTACCACAATTCATCCTGTGCTATATTGCATCTATTTTGCACCCTACCTATGCCCATAGCAGGGATTTACTACAGTTCCGTGTTCACCATTCCCAATAGTCTCTTATATGCTTGCTATTGTGCATAGCTATTGCATCCTGCCATTTGCTATTGATGGGGAAGCTCTCTTATAGTGTGACGTGACCTTTGCTACAATTCATCCATATATGCATGCTACCACATAGTTCTTATATCCTATCTCCGCACTTGCGTGGGGGGGCTTCCATAGTGTGGCGTGACCATGGCCCTTACCATAGTTCATCCATATGTGCTACTGCAAAGTTTTTGTATCCTACCTTCACGTTGAGTTCGTATCTTGTTTTGTACCCTTGCCAGCTGTAGCCTTTACTACAGTTCTTATCCACCACCCCTGCCTATAAATGTGCTATTACGCACGGGTATCATGGCTTACCTTGCTGCTTGCGGGAAGCTCATC
Source organism: Anaplasma bovis (assembly GCF_036903315.1). Lineage (NCBI taxonomy): Bacteria > Pseudomonadati > Pseudomonadota > Alphaproteobacteria > Rickettsiales > Anaplasmataceae > Anaplasma > Anaplasma bovis. The sequence continues at coordinate 749 of NZ_JAWLNY010000055.1, forward strand.
TATAGCGCGATGTAACATTTACCATAGCTCATCAATGCGTAAGTATCGGGAGTTCGTCGCATTGTTACTTATCTGAATAAAGTATATAGCTCCGCTTAATGTGTATGGCGTCGTCTTAAATGTGTATCCACCTCTCTGGAGACATGGGTGTCTTCTACATGCATGCTACCACCGCAGGGTTCTTGAATTTCACTTTCGCTGATTTCGTGAAAATTTCTACTGCAATTTCTACCGCAAGGTTCTTGTGCGTCAACCATATGACGCTTGGGTTGTTCATACTTTTCGCTGCTTATGGCGAGTATGGTCTTAGGGTCACTCTGCTCTGTTGTTTCGAGCGATTTAGAGCCTACTTTCCGTTTCACCCCCAAATCCAGTGAATTATCATCAATTTCTGCTGCGCTACTACTCCCACGGTAATCATTTTCAACTACGTTTGATGGCCAGCAGGGAAAGTAATCTCCTCTTCCTACCTTTTCTATGTATTGAATATATTCGTAAGAACTCCATAGAAGCAGCGGTGCCGCTAATAATACACAAAACCCAAGCGTATAAAGTACAGTGAACACGCTCTTAACGTTATAAAGAGCTTTTATAGCACCATGTAAGAGCAAAGTACCCAGCACCACCGCCATGCAAACCAGGCATCCAACGACGACTTTGTACTTATGGATAGTCCTATCAATACGTGCAGCACTGCTACGCTCACTTGTATACCCGCTATGCATAAGCAGAACTCCCGCTAACACCTACAAGACTAGAGCCACAAGTATAACATGCTAATGAGAGAAAATCCAACGCTACATGCGCGTAAAGGTTGTTTATGAAGGATGACGTACGGTCGGTGGGCCTGGGAAGAATCGAACCTCCGACCTCACGCTTATCAGGCGTGCGCTCTAACCGCTGAGCTACAGACCCATAGAAAAATGGATCCCATCTTTAAATCGCTTCAGTAGAAACTCCGGAAAACACATCCACATAGACCTTGCCACCAGACCTTCTCCTAAATTGCACGAGACCACAGATCTTAGCGAATATGGTATGGTCCTTACCAATCCCAACATTCCTACCCGGGTGATATTTGGTGCCACGCTGACGTACTATTATGTTACCAGGAATAACAGACTCCCCACCAAACTTCTTTAGACCAAGTCTGCGACCTTTCGAGTCTCTACCATTACAGGAATTACCACCAGATTTTTTAGTAGCCACAACCTACCTCACTCCAACTATACGCAAAACAGCAAGATTCTGCCTATGTCCATTCTTTCTTCTATAGTTCTTGCGGCGTCTCTTTTTAAAGACGATGACCTTCTTATCTCTAAGGTGCCCTATAACTTCCGCTTCAACCGCCTTTTCCTTCCTAGAAAAAGTACAGCTGTCAGCAGTTTCTCCGAAAGAAGCAAGACTATCTAAGAAGATCTTGTCACCTGCCTCAGCACCAAGAAGCTCAACCTTAATCGTATCACGCTCCTTCACTTTATACTGCTTGCCACCAGTTTCTATAACAGCAAACATATCGAGAGCCTCCAGCAGACATACACAAACAGAGAAATGATCCGTGATATGGGATAAGGTGTCAACAAAATTCTAAACTTGATAACAGGTCCTTAGATCGCAGTGTTCTAAGTTCCGTTTGGGGAAACAGCAGATTATTTTATACTGAGATTTATTAGCAACGATAGTAATTCATTTACTTTTTCCAAGAAACTATTTATGCTCGCTCCTCGGCGTGTTGGTAATTGATCATGGTGCACTTTGAGATTGCTGTTACAATCAGTAGCGTTTCCGCTCGTCAGATTTTCGACAGCCGTGGAAGACCTACGGTGGAGGCAGTTGTACTGCTATCTGACGGATCAATTGGTGCAGCATCTGCACCCTCAGGCGCGTCAGTAGGAAAACTTGAGGCATTAGAGTTGAGGGATTCTGATCCTGCTCATTATGGTGGATATGGTGTTACGAAAGCTGTTGAGAATGTGAATTCCCTTATTTCTCCTGCTTTAGCTGGGATGTCGCCATTTAACCAGGATCTTATTGATAGAGCTCTGATCACACTTGATGGCACACATGATAAATCGAAGTTAGGCGCAAATGCCACTACTGCCGTTTCTATAGCTGTAGCAAAAGCTGCTGCTATAAGCATAGGTATACCTATGTATAAGTATCTTGGAGGCACAGCAGCAAGGGCATTACCCGTTCCTCTGGTTAATGTGATAAATGGTGGTGTTCATGCAGATAATGGGCTCGATTTTCAAGAGTTCATGATAGTACCTGTAGGGGCTAAGAAGTTCGTTGATGCTATGAAGATGTGCTCCGAGGTGTTTATAAAGCTGAAGGGGGTATTAAAGTCGAAAGGGCATTCTACGAACACGGGTGATGAGGGTGGTTTTGCCCCTGACATAAGTAGTAACGATGAGGTATTTTCCCTCTTGCTTTCTGCTATAGAAGAAGCAAATTACACAATAGGAAAGGACTTTGCCCTAGCTCTAGATGTTGCATCTTCAACGTTTTATGATTGTGAAACTTCTTCCTACCGTTTTTCAAGCACATCCATGAGTAGCAGCGATATGGTTGCGTACTATAAGGAGCTTATCGAGAAGTATCACATAGTCTCAATAGAGGACGCAATGGCGGAGCATGATGTTACTGGATGGCAAATGCTTACTGAAGCCATAGGAAAAAAGGTTCAATTAGTGGGCGATGATTTGTTCGTTACTAACCCTGCTCTCATCAGGAAATATATAAAACTTGGGTTGGGCAATGCGGTGCTAATAAAACCCAATCAGGTAGGTACTTTAACAGAGACGATGGATGCGATTCAGGCTGCAAGGATGAGCAATTATGAATCTATAATATCACATAGATCAGGAGAAACTGAAGATGTGTATATTTCGCACATTGCCGTTGCCATGAATTGTACTCAGATAAAGTCGGGTTCTATGTCAAGGTCAGAACGCCTAGCAAAGTATAATGAGTTGCTCAGAATAGAAGAAGATCTTGGAGAAGCAGCAATGCTCTCGGATATTGCATAGAGATTGGCATTTATGTGGGCATTATGAGTTTTGTAGACGAGGCATCTGTTCATATACGTGCTGGAGATGGCGGTAAGGGATGTGTCAGCTTCAGGCGGGAGAAATTCATAGAATTTGGTGGTCCAAATGGGGGAAATGGCGGCTCTGGTGGCTCTATTGTATTTGTCGGCAGCGCAGCAGTAAACACGCTATTGTATTTCAAATATCATCGCCACATAAAAGCTGAAAACGGTAAAGATGGGCTTAGCAAAAACAGATCTGGTGCTTCTGGGAGGGACTCTTACATAGAAGTTCCTTTGGGAACAGAGATATACGACACATACAGTGGAGAATTACTGGTTGATATCTATGAAGAAGGACAGAAGTACATTGCCGTACGAGGTGGCAAGGGGGGCATCGGCAATACACAGTATAAAAGTTCCACAAATAGAGCTCCTGTAAACTTCACATTTGGGGAAGAAGGCGAGGAATGCTTCATATCGTTAAAGTTGAAGGTACTTTCTGATATAGGTCTCATAGGAATGCCAAATGCTGGGAAATCATGTTTCCTTTCTCGATGCAGTATGTCCAAGACAAAAGTTGCGGATTATCCCTTTACAACGCTTGAACCCCATTTAGGCGTGGTGCATCTACATCATCGCAATGTAGTTATAGCGGATATTCCCGGAATCATAGAAGATGCGAGCCTGGGCGCAGGACTTGGACATAAATTTCTGAAGCACATAGAAAGATGCAAAGTACTTTTACATCTTATAGATTCCTCAAAAAGTGACGTTGTAAATGTGTACGAACTTGTTGCTCAAGAACTTGAAAAGTACTCTCACGAATATGGCGCATCAACGGCTACGAAAAAAGAGGTTATAGTGCTAAATAAGTGCGACTTAATCTCTCCAGATGAAGCTTTAGAAAAAAAACGACTGCTGGAAGAGTGCACCAAGAAAACAGTAGTTACGTTGTCTCTGGATGAATCACCCGTTTCATTGCTCCAGACTTTATATCCGTCCATAATGGATGATCCACGTTCTGCAAATGCAAGTGATAATAAGGAGAAAAAGTTCGATCCATTCCTGTATATTGGATATAAATGACGTACCCGTGGGGTAGCGCTGATAGTAATTTCCCGATCTCTAGCCCGCAAAATGTGTATGTGTAGACGATACGTAGCACGCAACTGCAGACCTTGCACGGGGATGTGGTGCCGGTAATATGGAAGCATATAACGTCCTTAAGGAGATACTGATCCTCATACTTTCTGAGCACATACTGCATGCTTTATAACATTTGTACGGGCCTCTGAAACGTTACTACAATCTCAACTCGTTTTTATTCCCATGTAATGACGCGTAATGGCAAAATATGCTCACTCATGAAATTTTTAAGTAACAATATAAAGTATAGAGGTATGGATCTAATGTACTTATGAAAGCCTATGATGAGTAATCTGTATCGGCCTTGAACAGTTACTTCAATCTCGACTCGTTTTTATCTCTACGTAAAGCCTATGATGAGTGACACGTTTGCGGTGGAGCTGCTATATGGCACTTTATCATAGCGTGCATTTTTTGCGTCACATGATGTGGAGCTTAATCTGCAGCATGTGCTCACTCATGAAATTTTTAAGTAACAATATAAAGTATAGAGATAGGGATCTAATGTACTTATGAAAGCCTATGATGAGTGACGCATTTGCGATGGAGCTGCTATACGGCATTTTATCATAGCATGCATTTTTTCATCACATTATGTGGAGCTTAAATCTGCAGCCTATAAGCTTACAACGTGTGCAGACGATACGTGGCTGCGAATAATGACTATTCCTTGAGTATAGCACGCAACTTTGCAGACCTAGCACGGAGGTTATCTGCAACTTCCTGATCTGTGGGGCGAATTACCTTCTTATTTATTAGCTTATATCCTCCAATACTAGCCAATGAATTGAACTTGTACTTTACTATTCTGTCCTCTAGCGAGTGAAACGTCGTAACTAGCACCTTTCCCCCGGCCTTGAGAATGTTCACTGCGCCATCTAGACCTGATTGCAACTCTCCTAGCTCGTCATTTGTCCATATTCTAATAGCCTGGAATGTCCTTGTTGCGGGGTCTATTGGATTTGCTTTGCTTCTGGGAACAACAGACCTGATAATGCTAGCCAACTCTGAGGTGCTCACTATCTTGCTCTTCCTCCTATGATCGACTATAGCCCTCGCTACCCTTCTAGAAAACCTCTCTCCACCATAGTGATATATAACATCTGCCATCTCCTTTTCTGGCATAGAGTTCACAAAAACTTCCGCAGTTTTACCCTGTGAGGAGCCATCCATACGCATATTCAAAGGGCCAGCATTCATAAATGAAAATCCCCTACTAGAATCCGCTAATTGCATAGAGGAAACACCTACATCAAAAACAACTCCATCTACTTTTTCTATGTTAGAGTGCCCGCGGA
>NZ_JAWLNY010000056.1:0-6159 GCF_036903315.1 Anaplasma bovis
TTAATAAGGTTACCGCGAAGCTATTTGATGTTGCTGATTCTGCAAAGAAGATGGTGGCGTTGGGTGAGGACGGGCTCCGAAGCTATATAAGTAGTATAGGGCTGTACAATACGAAGGCAAAGAATGTAGTAGCACTCAGTGAGATACTGGAAAATGAGTATGGTGGCAAGGTTCCAGAGCAGTTTGATTTACTTGTGCAGCTTCCGGGCGTTGGCAGGAAGGGTGCTAATGTGTTTTTAAATTCTGCCTTGGGAGTCCCTAGAATTGCAGTTGATACTCATGTATTTAGGGTGAGTAACAGGATAGGATTGGTGGAAGAGAAAGATGTGTTGGGAGTGGAGATCTCTCTGGAAAAGGTGGTTCCAGAGAAATGGAAATTATATGCCCATCACTGGCTAGTTTTGCATGGCAGGTATGTATGCAAAGCTAGGGCTCCTATGTGCGGGAGATGCATAGTGAGCGATCTTTGCAAAAGCAGTAGCGTATAGGGAAGAATCGAGTGTGTCATAGAGACGCGGTGATTAGTAGTAGCTCGAGGTGTGTGGGGCAAAGCTATTGACATTGTTGCTCTTACCCTTACAGTAGTTTCAGGTTCGTAGTAGTGAAGGGCAAGAAGAATGGAAGCTGTTTTGGAGTTTATAGTGAGGTACAGGATGGCGTTTGTCTCTTGTATCCTGTTAGTAATTCTTACGTCCGTGGGGGTGTTTTTTTGGGAGAGAAGTAAGGAAAAAGCTCTGCTAAAGAACAGCGACCTTATTTACAGGGTATTGAGATACGGCGACGATGAATCCATGAAGAATTTAGCTGCAAACATAGGTAGTGGCGCTGTTTCTTCTGTGGCTAAGCTAAAGTTGGCCGTCCATGAGCTCAAAAAGAATAACATTGAATCAGCAAAGAAGATGTACGATGACATTGCTGGCGATCGCAATTCGCCGCCTGAGCTCAGGGAGCTTGCTGAGTACATGAGTGCTGTATTGTTATTTGATAATGATACTAGTGGAAAGTTGGAAGATGCATTGGTAAAGCTTGCAGTTAGCAAGACTGGTATATACAGGTCCGCGGCTAAGGAAGCACTAGTTGCTTTAAAGCTTAGGGAAGGTGATACAGAAGCTGCTGTTTGGGTAATGAAAGAAATTCTTGAGGACCCATCCTCTGTTCCGTACGTTAGGAGAAATATTCAAAGCCTCCTCAAGGTATATGGCCAAAGATAATTTTTTCTTATGCGGACCTTGGAAAATTGATCTTTCGTGCTTAACTCTAGATGCGTGGATTGTTTGGTAATACTGAGGTGAGTGTTGTGACAGATGTTGAAGAATTGAAGTTTGACGCAGAGGTAGGTAAAGTACTAAGTCTGGTTGTGCATTCTCTGTACACTAGCAAGGATATATTTCTTAGGGAACTTGTATCCAATGCCTCCGATGCATGCGACAAAATTAGGTATGAATCTATATCTGATCAGACACTCCTTGGAGAAGGTGAAGAACTTAAGATAGTGATTTCCGTCGACAAAGATAGGAAAGAGCTCTCCATTTCTGACAATGGGATAGGCATGAATCGTCAGGAGCTTGTAAGAAATCTCGGGACTATTGCTAGTTCTGGTACTCAGAGGTTTTTGGAAGCACTAGGTGATGATGCGAGCAAAAAGTGCGATCTTATAGGAAAGTTTGGGGTAGGGTTTTACTCTGCTTTTATGGTTGCGAGCGAGGTAGTAGTTGATACTAGAAGGGCAGATGAAAAGATAGGATACAGGTGGAGAAGCTCGGGAGATGGCGGTTTTTCCATTACCAAACTTGATGAGGATGTTCCTAGGGGGACTAAAATCACTCTCGCTATGAAAGAGGATGAGTGTGGTTTTCTAGATAAGTTCAGGATAGAACACATAATTACGACATACTCAGATTACGTTGGTTACCCCATTTATTTTGTAGATGATGAAGGAAAAGAGGAGAAGCTCAATAGTGGGGTGGCAATTTGGACTAAGAGTAAGTCTGATGTCTCTAATGAAGAGCATCTTGAATTTTTCCGTGCTGTTTCTCATGTTGGAAGTGAGCCTTGGATGGTCATACACAACAAGAATGAAGGAGCTGTGGAGTACATAAACTTGTTATATATTCCCTCTGTGAAGCCTTTTGACCTTTTCCATCCTGATAGAAGATGTTCCGTTAAGCTGTATGTGAACAAAGTTTTCATAACAGAAGATAATGTGCAGATCATACCGCAATATCTCAGATTTATAAGGGGTATTATAGACTCATCTGATCTGCCACTTAACATAAGTAGGGAGACTCTGCAGAATAATCGTATCATAGAGAAGATCAAGAGTTCTGTAACCAACAGGGTAATTTCATCGCTTCGGGATAAAGCAGAAAATGATTATGAAAGTTACAAAAAATTTTGGGAAAATTTTGGACCTGTTCTAAAGGAAGGTTTGTGTGAAAGTTTAGATACTGAAGCTAGAGAGAATTTGCTTTCTGTATGCAGATTCCACAGTAGTAGCAGCGGGAAGGAACTTGTGAGTCTTGCTGACTACATATCCAGAATGAAATCAGGTCAAGAGAGTATCTTTTATCTCTTAGCAAACGATTTGGATTCTGCTATTAGGAGCCCGCAAATTGAAAAGATGGTCAGCAGTGGTATAGAGGTATTGCTTCTCGTAGATCCTGTAGATGACTTCTGGACTAGTGTTGTTTCAGAATACAAGGGTGTATCGTTCAAATCTGTTGTCCGTGTGGGTGATAAAGATCTAGAAAAATGCATAGACGAAGATAGCGATGCAAAGTCCGAAAAGGATGCCGATAAAGAGGGTGATAAGAGCAAGAAAAAAGAGAGCATAGATGCTTTTGTTGAATATCTCAAGAAGGTGTTGAGTGATGTAGTTAGCGATGTGAGAGTTTCGAAGAAGCTCACCACGAGTTTGGTTTGCCTCGCCGTTCCAGACAATTCTATGGACATCAGGATGGAGAGATTCCTTAGAGAGCAGAGGCAGATAAATTATAAGAGTAGTAGAATTCTTGAAATAAACGCGGATCATGCAGTGTTTGAAGGCCTACTCAAGCTTTATGCAGAGGATAGTGAAAATGAATCCTTGAAGGAAGTAGCGCGATTACTGTTTGATCAAGCGTGTATAGTTGAAGGAGAAGAGATAAGCAACACAGCGGATTTTGCCGTGCGCATGAATAACTTGCTTGTGCGGTTATTTGGGTAGGCAGCTTACTAGAGATATAGTAACCTTCCGGTGTGAGAGCGATGTACATGTGCAACTAAGTACATAAGTTGGTGGCTAGTTTGCTTACATGACCACGTGCAGAGGCGCAAAAATGCTTGATGTGAGGAAAAAAAGCCCTTAGACTACTACCAGGAGATGAATCTCGGAGGGCCTTGCTCTACCAAGATAAAGTGTGTGTGTTACCTAATGGTTATGCATTGACCGTAGAGCAAGGCCCGAGGCTTCCGATTAATTTATTAATCGGAACACCCGGATTGTATCTATAGAAAGAGGAAGAGTCAAGAGGGATGTTGGGTTTTTCCCTCCTGAGCAAGGTGTTTTTGACTACTGATTGACTTTTCTTAATTGGCTTCTTGTCCGTTCTTTCGTGCAATGGTTTGAAAAGCAATAAAACCTGAGGTTACCCAGGCATATTCTGTGGTTTGCGCTACCCAGAGCAGCCCTTCTTTGAAAATAAAGCGATATTTTGTGTGCAGTATCTAGAACAGTGGAGTGAAACTCCCGTCTAAAGCTGTGTACCAATTCCGTTTATACTATCTGAAAACTTTCTTAAAAATAAGGTCTATATTTTGTGTGTAGTATCTCAAACAATAGTGTGCAAAACTCCTGTACAGAGTTGTGAGCTGAGTATGTTTGTACTACCCGAAAACTTTCTTAAAAATAAAGTCGACATTCTGTATTGGCACTCCTCGAACAATAGAATGAAGACTCACGCTTAAAGCTGCGGGCCCATTCCGCGGAGAGAAACTTACGGCCAAAAGGCTGTAGATCTACTCCATGGTTTATGTTACCCAGAGCAACCTTTCTTTGAAAATAAAATAGATACATTCTGTATTGGCATTTCTAGCACAGCGGTGTGAAACTCGCGTCTGAAGTTGTGCACCTATTCTGTCTGTACTATCCGAAAACTTTCTTAAAAATAAAGTCTAATTTTGTGTGTAGTATCTCAAACAATAGTGTGCAAAACTCACGCTTAAAGTTGTGGGCTCATTCCGTGGAAACTTACAGCTAAAAAGCTGTAGATCCACTCCATGGTTTATGTTATCAGATTCCGTTTGTACTACCTGAAAACTTTCTTAAAATAAAGTCGACATTCTGTATTGGCACTCCTCGAACAATAGAATGAAGACTCACGCTTAAAGCTGCGGGCCCATTCCGTGGAGAAACTTACGGCTAAAAGGCTGTAGATCTACTCCATGGCTTATGTTACCCAGAGCAACCTTTCTTGGAAAATAAAGCGATATTTTGTGTACGGCATCTAGAACAGCGGTGTGAAACTCCCGTCTAAAGCTGTATACCAATTCCGTTTATACTATCCGAAAACTTTCTTAAAAATAAAGTCTACATTTTGTGTGTAATAGCTCAAATTTTGCATGGAATCTACTGCTTCAAGACAACTTGAGACCTCTGGATGCTTTTTGATGTTTTCCACAAAATCACTTTCAGATTTCCATGTATTCATTGCGCACTCCTGAACTATTCTGTACGCTGCTTCCCTACTCATTCCAGCGTCTACGAGTGCCAGTAGCACACGTTGGGAAAGAATCATATTTTTTGATAACCCCAGATTAGTCTTTATTCTCTCAGTGTTCACGCACATATTCTTTAATAGATACGTTAAGCGTGTTAAGGCGAAGTTCATAGTTATACACGCGTCAGGTGCTATGAATCTCTCTACCGAAGAATGTGAGATATCCCGCTCATGCCATAGAGTTACATTTTCTAGCGCAGGTGCAACATAGCTCCTTATTATTCTTGCAAGCCCAGTGAGGTTTTCACTTAAAATGGGATTGCGTTTATGAGGCATAGCGGAACTACCTTTCTGTCCGCTACAGAACGGTTCTGCAACCTCAAATACCTCAGTTTGTTGTAGGTGACGTATTTCAGTTGCAACTTTTTCTATAGATGAAGCCATTATGCCCAGGGTTGCAAAGAATATTGCATAGCGATCTCTGGAAATCACCTGTGACGATATGGTCTCTGGCACCAAGCCTAGCGCGTTTGCAACATATTCTTCAACATAGGGGTCTATATGCGCAAAGTTGCCCATAGCTCCCGATATTTTACATACTGATATTTCCTCTTTTGCTCTCAATAGTCTAGTGCGGTTACGCTCGAACTCCGCATAAAATCTCGCGAGCTTCAGACCGAATGTTATAGGTTCTGCATGGACGCCATGACTCCTTCCAACGCACATTAGATACTTAGTTTCTAAGGCTCTTTCCTTTAGAACAGCAAGCAACTTTTCCAGATCATCCAGCAACACGTCGCAGGATTGCTTTAGTTGCAAGGAAAGGCACGTATCTAATACATCGGAACTAGTCATCCCATAGTGCAAATACCTGATATCTGTGTTAGTGGACTCCGCGACGTACGTTAGGAACGCTATTACGTCGTGTTTTACCTCTGACTCTATCTCATTTATTCTTCGCACATCGAAGTCATCTTTAAAATTTTGCAGACCACTTACAACATCTGCAGGTATCGTACCCAGCTTCACTTGCGCCTCGCAAGCACTCCTTTCTATGGCCATCCAAATTTTATACTTAGTTTCGTCCTTCCAAATTTCCACCATTTCAGGAAGACTATATCTACTTATCACGCAAAAACTTTAAAAACGTTCATACCTCAAATAATGCAACAGATATATGTTGTTTGCAAACATAACAATAAAATAAAGTTCATTCGTCTGCATACCATCTGCGTGTATAGTTGCGTGCTATCATTCTTGTGAAATAGTGCATAGGAGGCGTGATGGTGTGTTTTAATGGCATATATTACAAATTCTCTCTTGCTTCAAAGATCCGTATAACTTATCATGTGCGCGGTTGCGGGAGTAGCTCAGTGGTAGAGTATAACCTTGCCAAGGTTAGGGCCGAGGGTTCGAACCCCTTCTCCCGCTCAAAGTTTTCTTCCTTTGGTGGTATTTGCAG
>NZ_JAWLNY010000057.1:0-6044 GCF_036903315.1 Anaplasma bovis
GCTATGAGGGTAAAGAGTATTATCCGCAGCAAGTCCTTACCTTTGCTGAACATTTTTCCTGTCCACTTTCTGGCTTCTCATTCGGGGATTTGACTCCGAAGCTTTTCTCTTCAAACATTAGAGAAAGCTCTTGTGAGGAGTGTTCCGGTCTCGGCAAAGTACATACCATAGGCGTTGACTTAATAATACCGGACAAGAAGATATCCATATTAGACGGTGCAATAGATCCTCTGGGTCCTCTGAGCACGGGAAAGTTGGCACCTTACAGACACATCGTTCTCGAGAAGTGTAAATGCGAAATTCTCTCCGTATCACAAAAATACAACATTGATCTTACATTGCCTTGGGATCTATTAGAGGAAAAAGTTCAGAACATTATTCTTTGGGGAGAGCATGGCAAGATCTCAGGCTTTAAGGGTGTTATTGCATATCTCAATGAAAGTAAATACGGCATAGAAAAGTATTCACTGTTTGGCAAGTGCGGCAAATGTAGCGGTTATAGGCTGAATCAGAAAGGATTGTCCGTGAAAATCCGCAATAAACACATAGGGGAACTTTGCACGATGTCGGTTGTGGAACTCATTGAATGGTTCAATGAGTTGGAGAGAGACCTAACAGAATCTGAGATTTCTATATCTTCTGAAATAATACAGGAGATAGTAAAGCGTCTAAAGTTGATAGTGAATGTGGGACTCGGTTATTTATCACTGGATCGTGATTTTTCTTCCCTATCTGGGGGAGAAGCTCAAAGGATACGTCTAGCATCACTTATTGGTTCCGGACTATCTGGTCTCATTTACGTATTGGATGAGCCATCGATAGGTCTTCACCAGCGGGACAATAAGCTCCTCATAGACTCACTTAAAAAACTACGTGACCTACTTAATACGGTTGTGGTGATAGAACACGATCTAGATACCATTGAGGCCGCTGATTACATATTGGACATCGGGCCTGAGGCTGGCCCAAATGGTGGAAGGGTAGTTGCGCAGGGATCGCTGGAGGATATTGCTCTCAACCCTGATAGCATAACTGGTAAGTATCTAAATGGCGATACGCAGATCTGTATTCCTGTAACAGAAGACAAGCATTTTACTCATTGGATTAAGATCAATGGTGCACGGAAAAATAATCTAAAGGATGTTGACGTACAAATCCCTATAGGCGGGTTTACTTGCATAACCGGAGTATCAGGTAGCGGAAAATCAACTCTTGTCAGGGAAATATTGTACCCTACAGCGATGCACAAAATTCACGGCAATTTTCATACATTAAGCGAATGCGATTCTATTTCCGGTTTGGAGCACATAGATAAGGTTATACAAATAGATCAATCTCCCATAGGCAGGACTTCTACCTCCACTCCAGCTACTTACATTGGACTTTTCACGTTTATCAGAGCATGGTTTGCTTCTATGCCTCTGGCAAAATCACGAAAATACACAGAAAGTAGGTTTTCTTTCAACACTCCTGGCGGTAGATGTGAAGCATGCAAGGGGGATGGTAGTGTAAAAATAGAAATGCACTTTCTGCCAGATATATACGTAAAGTGTGAGGAGTGTAACGGCAAAAGATATAACAAGGAGACGTTGGAAGTCACGTATAAGGGAAAATCCATAGCGGATATACTGGAAATGAACGTGGATCAAGCACTGCTTTTTTTCAAATCTGCACCACTCATAGTAGAAAAATTAAAATCTTTAAAAATGGTGGGGATGGGATACGTAAAGATAGGACAGCACTCCGCGACTTTATCTGGCGGCGAATCTCAAAGAATTAAATTGTCCAGAGAGTTATCCAAACGATCTACGGGAAATACATTATACATTCTGGATGAACCTACTACAGGTCTGCACATTTCTGACATACAAAATCTGCTTGAGGTATTACACAGTCTGTCATCATTAGGCAATACGGTAATTGTGGTTGAGCATAATATGCACGTTATAAAAACCGCGGACTATATAATAGATATAGGACCTGAAGGCGGAAAATTTGGTGGAAGGGTTATGGGTTTCGGTTCTCCTAGAGAAATCGTAAAAAACTACCCCGATAGCATAACGGCCGAGTACCTTAAAGAATACCTTTAAGAGCATCTCCTATGTGTTTATCATTCGCCTTTTATGGCTACACTGCCCCCTTGAATCAACAACGATACATACAGGTAAGAATTCCTTATTATAGCACGCCTAGACTATACTGGATCTGGTGCGCAATTTGTTAAAATTGACACATAACGGTAAATTTGTAAGAATCTTCACTAGACTGTAGGCGGTGTAGTTTATGGAAGAGTATTCTTCAATTCTGTTATTTTGCTCACTTGCTGTCATAATATCGTCTGCCTTTGCAATTTTACCAATGTTCCTCGCCAGAAGAAAAGATACCTGGGAAAAGGTTTTACCTTATGAGTGCGGGTTTGATCAGCGAGTAGAACCTGGATCTGTGTTTGATGTAAAGTTTTGTGTAGTTGGAATTCTGTTCGTTATTTTTGATATTGAGGTCGCATTCTTGCTACCCTGGGCAGTAACCCTAAGAGAAGTAGGTGCCATGGGATACTGGTCTATGATGGCCTTTATGTTTGTGTTGACAGTGGGATTCTTGTATGAATGGAAGAGTGGTGCTCTAGAATGGGAATGATAGACAATGGAGATCACATACTTAGTAGCGAGCTGGTTGCCACTTACAAGGAAAAGGGATTTGTAGTTACGAAGTTTTCTGACCTAATTTCTCATGTGTCGAAATGGTCTAAAAGTAGCTCCCTATGGCCTATGACCTTTGGGCTTGCATGCTGTGCCGTAGAGATGATGCATACCGCTGCTAGTAGGTATGATCTAGATAGGTACGGTATAATGTTCAGGGCCAGCCCCCGACAAGCTGATGTCATGATAGTTGCTGGGACGCTAACAAATAAGATGGCTCCTGCACTTCGTCGTGTTTATGACCAGATGGGTGATCCTAAATATGTGGTTTCTATGGGAAGCTGCGCAAACGGTGGTGGCTATTATCACTACTCCTATTCTGTTGTTAGAGGGTGCGATAGGATAGTACCCGTGGATATCTACGTACCGGGATGTCCCCCTACAGCCGAGGCGCTCTTATACGGATTGCTATGTCTACAACAGAAAATCTTGCGCGAAAGGTAGTGCATAATGAATGGAGCAATGGACTGTTTATCGCAAATAGCAGCCGAAAAAAAGGACGTCTTAGAGAAGTTGCTAGGATGCGCGGTGTCGATTAGAGAAGACGGAGTATTGGAGTGTAACATAGAGTCGGAGAACATCACCAATGCTTTGTTGACGATGAGAGATAATCCAGGAATCAAAGCAAAAATTCTTACCGATGTCTTTGCCGTTGACTATCCAAACAAAAAGCAAAGATTTCAGGTCATATACATGCTACTGAGCTTAACGTACAATGTGCGTGTGTGCTGCAAGGTAGACTTGGATGAAGGTAATTCCGTTGTTCCGTCGGCAACTGGTGTATTTGCCTCTGCGGGTTGGTTTGAACGCGAAGTGTTTGATATGTATGGTATAAAGTTCCAATCCCATCCAGACTTAAGAAGAATCCTTACGGATTATGAATTTACTGGTCACCCAATGTTGAAGGACTTTCCACTAAGTGGGTATACAGAAGTCAGATATGATATAGAAAAAGGGAAGGTCACTTATCAGCCCGTAAATCTACAGCAGGATTTTAGGACTTTTTCCTCAATGTCTCCATGGAAGGGGGAAAACGGGTCTTAGCTCTACTTTCGAAGGCAGCTCATGTAAAGTTAGCTTACACCTGGTGCCTTTGCCAAGAACTAGTAAGTTCTTGCATGCGGTGTTGCCTTGCAAGTATGCAAGCAAAAAGGTAGTGATGCTACTATTGATTCATGCTAGACTGACGGGCACTTGGTTCTACAGATTGCTAATGAGGTGTGGTAGTGCGGGTTTTGTTAACCAATGATGATGGTTTTTTTGCACCAGGAATGAAGGTGCTAAAGGATATTGCGCATAAGGCTTTCGCGGAAGTTTGGGTTTCTGCGCCGTTACAAAACTGCAGCGGGATGAGTAGATCTATCAGTGCCGGTTCTCCTGTTAAAGTGAAGAGAATAAGTGAGCGAGAATTTGCTGTGGGAGGTACCCCAGTTGATAGTGGACTTTTGGGCCTGCACATCATGAAGACAGCTGCAAAAGCGGCTCCGGATCTTGTTATATCTGGTATAAATTACGGCTCAAACGTTAGTAGCAAAATTATATATTCAGGCACTATTGCGGTTGCGGTTGCCACTGCGGCGGCAGGCATACCATCAATTGCGGTAAGTCAGGAATATCACGGAGCAGACATAAACTGGAAGAATTCAGAAAAAGTTCTGGTGGGATTAATAAATGAACTTATGAATGGTGGAAAGTGGGACAAAAAGTCCGCCATTAGTATAAACGTGCCATATTCAGAAATCGTAGGTGTAAAATACCTAGAGCAAGGCCAGTATTGTCCCGGTTCGGTTAAAGAATTACCAAGAGATGAACGTGAACCTGAATGTGCTTTCTACAATATAGATGTAAACGATGAGTTGCCACTGCCAAAATATGGTAAAAAATGCAGTGAACTTCTGAGGGAAGGAAATATTGTGATAACTCCTATTGCCCCAGATACAACAAGTTACGATACTCTTGCTTTATTGAATGAGTGAGTACAGCAAATATGTATACGGTATACATAACTTACCTTCTAGGGTTTGGAATCCTTACAGTTTTCTCCGGTTTTGTTATTTGGGATTACAGAAAAAGTAAGCATATATTGGACGAAGTAACGAAAAATGAAGAGAAAACATAGGCGTACGCTATTCGTTGTAGTGCTGTTTTTAGCAATAGGGTGTATTTTTTCCTTAGTGTTCTTCGAGTTGAGCAAGAACATGTCTTTTTTCTATACCACAAGTGAACTATTATCAGGTCCTAAAAGAGCTACAGGAGCTCCGATACGTGTTGGTGGTATAGTAGTTACAGGAAGTGTTGTACGCGATGCAGAAACAGTAGCTTTTGAGATAACAGACCTAAAAACAAGCCTACGGGTGGTATATTCTGGGATTCTCCCTCCACTATTCAGGGAGGGCGTAGGTGCTGTTGTGAAAGGAACATTAAAGGACAAAACGTTCGTTGCGGAAGAACTACTTGCTAAACACGATGAACGATATATGCCAAAAACACGTTCTGGCAAGACCAAGTAGAGCATTGGATGCCCTCTATCAACTTAAAGTCCTCTTCTATTTTCAGGGTATGTCTTTTCGCATAGTTCGCACTTGCGTGTACATACGAAACCACAGCAAGCCGCACCAATGCAAGAAATTCAAACGCAAGTTTGCAGCACGCAGTACTAGTGATCGCCATTGTGCGCTGAGTAACTCTTGAATACTGAGATGCATACCCTCCCCTTCGAAAATGGGTTAGGTATATGTCCTCCATTCAAATTATGCATGCTCGCGGATCAGGTGCTGGCAGCTCCCTTAATTCAAGCATGGTGTCCGTTTACGTACGCTGGATCTGCTACAATTACGATATCAACTGAGCATTTTCACATAGTACACGCTAAGGCCGGGCAAATGTTGTTCTAGGAAGGGCTGGGGCAACGGCTAAAGAAGCATATCTTTTAAGAATTTACCAAAATCCACCAACGTGTGGTACTCACCCTTACAAAGGTACGTCTTTTCTGGTAGTACTCGTTTAAGTGCTCGTAAGACCACTACAACAGTGTAGTGTTAGTACCCAATTATAGTATAGTTTACCCACGCTAGAGATACAGATATTTTCTAAAGCAAAGCCTAGTAAATAAACATGAGCAGCAGAGATTTTTATGAGCAGGACTTTAGTAGCGGAGATTTTTCAAGAATTTACCAAAATCCACCAACGTGTGGTACTCACCCTTACAAAGGTACGTCTTTTTTCGTAGTTCTCACTTGCGTGTACATGCGAAACCACAGCAAGCCGCACCAATGCAAGAAATTCAAACGCAAGTTTGCACGCAGTACTAGTGATCGCCATTGTGCGCTGAGTAACTCTTGAATA
>NZ_JAWLNY010000058.1:0-5932 GCF_036903315.1 Anaplasma bovis
CTCTACCATTTATTCCATGCCCTCGTAAATCCACGACAACCATGTGACTGTCAGTACCACCGGTCACTACCTTCACACCATTCGAGGACAACACTTCCGCAAGCACACGAGAGTTCTCAACAACTTTCCCTGCATACTCTTTAAAATCATCAGCCAACGCTTCTCCAAATGCTATCGCTTTAGCTGCTATAACATGCATTAAGGGACCACCCTGCATTCCAGGAAAGACCGCTGTCTTTATTTTCTTATACAACACCTCATCATCAGTCATTATTACACCTCCCCGCGGACCACGAAGAGTCTTGTGCGTGGTGGAAGTTACTATATGAGCATGACCAAACGGCGACGGATAAAGTCCTCCGGCTATAAGTCCCGAATAGTGAGATATATCTGCAAGTAAGTACGCACCAACCTTATCCGCTATGCGCCTAAATGCTTTAAAGTCTATTTTACGAGGGTAAGAAGTAGCACCAGCAATTATAAGAGACGGCTTGGATGACACCGCAAGCTCTTCTATCTCATCCATATCAATAAGACACGTATCTTTATTTACCGGATACCCAACTGCATTGAACCATTTACCAGATACGTTTGGCCCCGCACCATGAGTAAGATGTCCACCACAGTCCAATGCCATGCCAAGAATAGTATCACCAGGCTTGAGAAGCGCCATGAACACCTGCTGATTAGCCTGCGAACCAGAGTGCGGCTGAACATTAGCGAACTGACATCCGAAAAGCTTACATAGACGCTCTATGGCAATTTCCTCTACAACATCTACCGAAGAACAACCCGAGTAATACCTGCTGCCGGGATATCCCTCCGCGTATTTATTAGTCAATACAGAACCCTGAGCCTGCATCACCGCACGACTCACAAAATTCTCCGACGCTATCATTTGTAAATTTTCATTTTGTCTGGATAACTCAGACAGCAGACAATTTGCAACGGCAGGATCCCTTTCCCCTACGTCAGCTCCACTAATGTACCCAACCATAAAACCTCTTCAAAACCGGAACTCACGTAATTATAGAGATAGGAACACCTATGCAGAGTCACCAGCCTGAACCCCAGCTTCACTACCCTCTTCCGCGGCAGCGGCGCTATCACCATCACTGCTCACAGGAGCACTACTCTCCAAACTACGCTCTTTATTCCTTCTAGCGATATCCACCCTAACCTTCTCAGACTCCGCCTCACTTCTCACAACGTGCAACTTCACAACAGCAACAAGATCAGCATGCAATTCTATGCTCACATCGTATTCACCGGTACGCTTTACGTACTCACCGAAAAATACGTCCTTTGGCTTTACGTCGTATCCCAGCTCAGACAATAGTTTAGCAACATCACGCACGGTAACAGAACCGAACAGTTTGCCATCGTCAGAAGCCTGTTTTACTATTACAAGGCATTCTGCATTCAATGACTCAGCAACTTTCTGCGCTTCCTCTAGCTTCTTCTTATTCTCAGCCTCTATAACGGCGAGCTTCTCAGAAAGAAGAGCCATATTCTCTTCGGTGGCCCGCACAGCCTTGCCCTCAGATAGCAAATACCTGGCGTACCCAGGCTTTATGCGCGCGACCTCGCCAGCCTTGCCTAAACCCCTGACTCCGGACTTCAAAATTACAGATAACATCAAAAACCTACAATATAAATCAGCAATAAGGCAACAGCGCCAGGAATCTCGCCCTCTTTATAGCCTCAGCAAGAAGCTTTTGCCTCCTTGCAGACACAGAAGTAATTCTACTAGGCAAAATCCTACCGTACTCAGAGATAAATTTCGAGAGCAAAACCTTATTCTTATAGTCTATTTCCTCATCAGCGCAGCGAGCCAATGGGCACGCACGCGATTTCTTAAAGTATGGTCTCTTTAGATGCGCCAAGGGATAGTAAGAGCCACTACCAGACTCACCACCACCATTACGCTTTCTGCTACCTACACCCGTCACACAAAACCCCCTAATCCTGATCAACTCCCATCATGGCCGAACGCCCCTCAGGCACCTTGCTCACCCTCAAGCATAAAAACCTAAGTACATCCTCATTTAATTTTACCTTACGCTTAAATTCGTCCATAGCGGCTGGCTGGGCACGTATATACATAAGACAGTAATGCCCTTTGTTATTCTTAGCAATGCTATATGCGAAGTCCAATAAGCCCCAATACTCATACTTCACAAGCTCAGCTCCAATCTTGGCCAACAAGGCAGTAAGCCCCTTTGACAATCCTTCCAACTCGTACTGAGTAAGCCCTTGCTGCGCGATAAACGCAAATTCATAAAAAGGCACTACACATCCCCCAAAATGACATAATCCTGTTCCCGTATTATACATCACGAAGGAACACGATCAAGGAATATCATAACGTATTAATCACTCCATCGCCATTCTCAGCACCGTGCACGGAATGCTTTTTTTCCAGCAATTCACGAACGATAACGCTGACTTTCTCGTAAACGGGTTCTGGCACAACGCCACCAACATATTCGCTTGCAACAGAAAAAACATTGTACACGTACGTGTCTGCAAACCATGCAGGAAGCCGAACCTCCTCTATTTCAGTAACACCTTCAGGGTATGGAGCAAACACATACACAAAAGTCTCTATCACACAGAAAAGAACATATGACAAAGCCAAACTCTTCATTACCCCCACGATAGAGCCCGCCATCCTGTCTAATGCGTTATGTCTTATTGGATCTAAAATCCTAATTGCAAAACTATTTATCAACATGACACATATAATGACACACACAAACACCGTTATACCGGAAAGGATCCCCGCAAGAATCCCAGATCCAACACGTGATATGTACATATCAAAAAAAGCATCATGATGCCTACTGGTGAGCATAAACGTAGCAACTAGCCCAATAATGCCCAACAATTCCTTTATAAATCCCCTGCAGAACCCAAGAACAACAAAGAATAACACAATAGCTACTACTACAATGTCCAGAAACATAGACTACACTCTGCCCAACCTACTTGCCTTACTCTCCCTATATACTTGAGTGAACGCAAGATAACACAGCGCCAGCAGCGCTATTACCCTCACATAATGTCCATTTTTATTCCTGTGAAGAACCGTTAATTTCGTCACGTGATCGCCTGCGCCTATGTAATTCAGAACATAGCCATCCGTCTCCACATCTAAAACTTCTCTACCTTGCTCACCATCATTATTCCCCAGAACAAGTCCACCAATATCCACGAGTACGTCTCTTATACTGCCGCTGGCGTCCCTAACGATAGGAATGACAATATATGTAGATTTTGCATTAACACCTTCGCAGCCGAACTTATTGTAGTGCACAGTTACTGAGTCGTTCCGCTTTAGTGTAAGGTACCCGTCCTTCATATCCTGCGCTACTATGTCTACTTTGCGAGCAGATACAGCGCTAGCTATATAATCTGGAGACATCAGCACTATTCCAATCATGATCAAAGCCACAGACTCATACAGTTTATTGCGTCTGAAAAAGTATCCCTGCATACCGGCAGAAACACTAACGATGCTAAAGAGCGCGGTCAGTATCGACACTACCGCGCCTACTACACTCTCAACTGCGTACAATATGATGTTTCCGTTGAACACAAACATGAACGGCACCATCATGGTTTTTATGTTATATAAAAATGCCTGTACCCCCGTTTTAAACGAGTTGGCTCTAGCTATAGCAGCTGCAGCATAGGAGGCAATGCCAACAGGAGGCGTTACATCAGCCATCAACCCAAAATACAGCACAAATAAGTGTAATGCCACAGGGGGCGTCAGCATTCCATTCTTATGCACCATGAACGACAGTGCGGGCACTACTAAAGTCGAAACAATTATGTAGCACCCTGTAGTGGGCATGCCCATTCCCAGCACTATGCATATTACCGCGGTAACTAGCAGTGCCAGCAGCACGCTACTACCTGCCAGGGTATCTACTAAAGCACTTATAATGGGACCAAATCCTGTCAAACCCACCGCGCCTACCACAATGCCCGCAGTAGCCGTAGCAATTGCCACAGCTAGCATATTCTTAGAACTCGCAGTCATGGCTGATCCTACCTTTTTCGCGCCATTACACAGGTCCCTCAAAACGCAATCAAAGTTCCTCTTCTTCAAGGATATTACGGCATCCTCAACGATGAGCATGAAAATGAGGAACATATTTGTCCAAAATCCCGCAAGCGCGGAAGAAGCCTTCTCCACAACAAGCATCCACACCAATATGCAAACTGGTATGAAAAAATGCAGACCCTGCTTCAGAATTTCCCACCCGCTAGCCCCACTTTCTCCCGCAATAAACTTTTCTTCACTCTCATCGGCATCGCTGGTGCCAGACTTGCATAAAAGAATGCCCACATATACAGCAACCAATAGTAACACTACAGCGTATATTCCAAGGCTTTTTAGTGCCGTTTTCAGTCCTGGTATATGGAATCCACCCACGGTAATTCCATCAATAACCACATACGCAAGCATGAAGAAAAACGCCGTAGAGGTAGCAATAAGCAGCAACTTAATAACAGTATAGAGGTATGATGGAGCGATTCCTCGGCTACTACCATGCTCAACACCTCTACTAGCGTCCAGCCTACACACCTCTAAGTGCACTATCACCAAAAGCCCTATATATACCAGCAGCGCCGGCACAAGCGCGTGTTTCACTATGTGGGAATAGGGAATAGCAAGAAACTCTGACATGAGAAATGCAGCAGCACCCATGACAGGAGGAGTCACTTGCCCGTTTATTCCCGCAGAAACCTCTATTGCGGCAGCCTTCTGAGGACTCATCCCCATTTTTTTCATTAGAGGAATGGTGAACGAACCAATGGTAATAGTATTGGCTACAGAAGAACCTGACATCATGCCCATGAAGCCCGAAGCGACCACTGAAGCCTTAGCTGGTCCTCCAACCGTTCCTCTAAGTAGTGCGAACGACAGCTTCATGAAAAAATTTCCAGCTCCAGCTTTATCTAGCAAGGACCCGAAAAGCACATACAAGAATACAAAATTGCATGAAACACCCAATGCGACGCCGAAAACTCCTTCCGAGGTAAACCACTCGTGCGAAACAATCGAAGCAATGTCGTACCCCTTGTGAGCTAAAACTCCGGGAATTGCGTATCCAAATGCCGCATAGAGTAAGAAAACCGCAGCAACTATCACAATCGGGAACCCTATAGCGCGTCTAGCAGCTTCAAGAACAAGACAAATACCCACAACAGCAGTCGTTACATCCAGACCATTAGGCATCGCTATTCTTTCCAATAGTGCGTCGTAAAATACAAATATGTACCCGACAGAACACACAGCAAGACACGACATCACCCAGTCGCACAGCTTCAGTGCACGGCCTCTGTCCTCTCGCTTCACCACAGGGATTACTAAGAATAATAAAAACAGCGCAAACACTAGATGTAAGGCTCTGACCTTAAATCCTGTTAGGATAAACCACCCAACTCCATACTGAGATGCCATTAAAAATGGCAAAGGTGAAGCAACGAAAAGCTGGAAAAGCGCCCATAAAAACTCGACACCCTGCTCAACGCATTTCTTAAACTTAGATTTGTCTTCAACGTTACAAAATTCCATACTTCACGCTATCTTACAAAACACACTACGCAAGCACACCCCGTCAAATACCACCCTCACATCATACAGTCAACGAAAATACCCCCTCCGCTTAAGAACGCACTCCTGCTATTGCAAGAAGCATGCAAATCCACACTACTGTCCAGCAACAGCCTACGCATTATCCAATAATCCAAAACCACCCCCGCTTCGCCTCGCTACCGCATGATACAACCTTCAGGGGTGCTGTCCACACTAATTTGAAAGGCTGCTAAGCAGCTAATACTCGTGAACCCATGCACGGAACAGTATCTAGGTATATGGCAAAGAAAACAACTACTCACTTGCAAAATTTTCGTA
>NZ_JAWLNY010000059.1:0-5885 GCF_036903315.1 Anaplasma bovis
GTCTCACTCCTTCTAAAAAAATGTACTAACCTTTTAAAAAAAGAAAGCATAAACATTTAAAACCCGCACACGCATTCGGATTTTAGAGGATGCCACAATGGAACACAATTATTAAATTGTTCAGCGCAATGAACTCTGGATTCTACTTTGCTAATTTCTATTAAGTTATGAAAGTTGCAAATAAGACGAATATCAAGGCGTATAAGTAGATTTTGTAAGGTCGCGTAACATTGTGAGTTATGTGTTACGCGTAGGGAACCTATCTGAGGCTTTATGTGGGTGAAGCGCTGAGTAAAAGTTTTTCGCATAGGTCTGTACCCGTTGGTTTAAAAGATAAAGATGCTGAATGCAGCAGTGAAAATTTGATACTGCATCAGCATTTTTTTCTTGAGTTGGCAAAGCTGCTATGCTAGCCTCTACACCTGGTTTGGGGGCATAGCTCAGCTGGTAGAGCATCTGTTTTGCACACAGAAGGTCAGCGGTTCGACTCCGCTTGCCTCCACATTGCTAGCGTTACATATTGAACATCTTTTCCACTCCTCCTATGTGTCCAAAGTGATGTTCTCCTACCAGGACGTTTCCGGTGTTATCTACATGGCCATAAGACACACAGAAAATCTCGTTGTTACAAGATGCTAACACTATGTTGTCGTATAGTGCCAGTGCCTCCTCATACGAATATTCTCCGTTCTGATATTTTGTATTTATGTTTTGATAAAAGGTCAGGACATCATTGTAATTAGCGTGTATCCAAAGAGGATACAACCCAGATGCATCAGGTTGCGCAGGCAAATTCGTAAACACGTGATGTAGATTTGCATCCGTCCACTCAAGTAGTATATCTTGTGCTTTTTCGTCTGGCTTGGGGTTTATTATGACGTCGGCAGGTTGCGATGTGCTTGCGCTATGCGCGCCTAAGACGGGGGCAGGAACATCTGATACATCGGTATGTATGAGTTTATCCAGAAGGACCCGACACTCTTCTGGCAGATGTGCACCCTTGTTGTCTTCGTCGACAAGTTTGTAGGATCTCAAATTTGTATCTTCATCGTTTGAAACTTCTATTTTCAGCATATTAGGCAACACTGTATTCATAAAAACGCTCGACCATGGCGTGGTAGATACTACTTCCACATCTCGCTGATTTTTTACCAGGTGCATGGTGTAGTTTCTAATATCTAGAAATAAGTCAGTATTATCATATTCTTCGTGTTGTGCAGATGGTGAAGTGTCAATTTTTGTTATTAATATGGGTAGATGATGTGAAGCATGAGGGGCGCTGTTTTCCCGTAATGTGAGCATGAATGTGAATTTTTCTTTATCATTTGATAGCCCACATGACTCTCGTAACAGAGTACTTAACTCAACGTCCGCATGAAACGCAGCATTAGAGACATCATCTTTGTGCGAGAATGCAACTTTATTCCCGTCAACTGCTACGTATAGTGGGTTCGCGTTTGATGCTGTCAGTAATGCAAGCTTGTAAGGGATACTGTCTATATGTTTTCCTCTAGAGTCCCATTTCACAACGTGTTGTGAAAAATTTTGTAATCTGGATGATATGTGATACACGTGTAACAAAGATCCCGTATAGTCTTTGTGATCAACTTCATGGGTGGTATTCTCTGTAATGGCCCAGCACGAAGTTACAAGATTACCTACAGGGACGTAACTTGGCTGTGAATCATATAAGTAGTTTTTATATGTGGGAAACAAAGCTACACTAGAAATCCCTGCGTCGCTGGCAGTTGCAGGTTCTAATGAAAAGACAGGTAATCCGCCACTAAGAGCGTGCATCTTTTCTAAGTCAAAGTTGTCTTTTCTTATGTCCAATAGAATATCTTCCACATCTATAAGTCTTGTTTCGGCTCCATATTCGTTTCCTGCTTCATCACAAAATGCAAAAGCAGGTTTCCCAGTGTCTGCATGGTGTACCATCTTTAGGTATTTGACTTGTGTTGGAAGAACTCTAGATGAAGCAATATCGCGGACTGTTAATTGCCCTTCTAGAAAGTAATAGCACGTATTCGGTAAAGGTATTTTTTCTGCATTGCTTATGGTGTACACAGATGCAACTGAGAGATCTCCCATTTCCCGAAATGTATCCACATATATGGGCATTGCTCCAGATACAAGTTTTTGGTTTGTATCGTTATTAGGTATGGGAGCGCTTTCCGGACGATTCAAGTATTGGTACAATGGTTCGTATGGGGGCGCGTTTTGGCTGGCAGCACCCTGTATTTCAGTTAGTGCATCTTTTATGTTACTGAAAATATCTTCTGGAATGTCTCCTGAACTGTTTAGTGTATTACCAAGTATGTGGAACGTAGCTTTGTCAGAGGTGTGTTGTAATTCGTCGTACTCTATTTCTACGGATGCGTTGTCTCGAAATATTTCCTTTAAGACGTTTTCTCTCAGGTTTCGAAAATCCTTCGTAGGGAAATTGGTTTCCCCTAGCTTGTACACCAATTTAAACAAATCATCATTCGCAAAACCTAAGGTTGTTCCGTTTTCGCTTAAGTTAGGCAGCACTAATACTCCTGAGTCAGTTTTTACACCCAAGCTGCATAGGTCGTTACTTATAACATCAGTAGCTTCTATTTTTAATGCGTAGAATTCATCCCACGAGAAATTCTCTGAAGCCTCAGAAGGGTTTGACATCAACACAGACTGTAGCAATTTTGAAATCAGGGGCTCATTGTAAGTTACATGCGCATTTAGAGGATCTTCTGAAAATAACAGATGTTTACCATCAGTTATAGCGTACAAATCATTGGTGTGTAGGACGTTCTGGCGAGCTTTTAATATTAGTGGTTGATATTTTTCTTCGACTAAGTCTATGGTGGGTAACGCATCAGAAGCGCTACTATGCGTTAGTAAGGAACAAGTGCGATAATTCCCGTCTACATGAAGTAGTGCAGAGGCTGTAGCGAGAGGTACTTTTGTCTCTGTGATAGGTTTCAAGTATGCGTGTCTATCTTTTGTAATAATTTCAAAAAAATAGGGACTCCCCACGCGCATTTGATCTTCATATGCTGCACGCAAACTTTGCTGGATTTCATCTGAGGTAATTCCTTTAGTGTAGTTTGAAAAGTTCAGGGTTTCGTTGTTAAGCACGAACTTAGAATACTCTTTAGTTCCCCCGAGAACTTGAGAACATATGTTCGAACTGTTATTGCAATACTTGTCAGGGGAATCACTAAAATCCGTGTGCTTTCTTAGTGAAACACCATTTTTATCACATGGTGTCAGGGCGTATTCAATACCATCGTAAGTAACCTTTGCAAACGCATGTTCTGGCGCCAACTTCAATGTGTATTTACTTTCTGGATGCAGGAACAGTACGTCTTGTGCCAATGAAACATAATGAGGTACCGGCAATCTTATGAGTGTTGTGTCCGTAGAGTCAGGGTGAGATCCTGCACCATCTGCGAGCTTTTTTACGGCATATATGGGGAAAAGTGATTCGTGCGTATTGGGATTTGTGTAAACATCATCATTTAAGGTCAGGTTTAAGGAAATAGATGCTAATTGTACTGGTGGCTGATGTTGATGAGCGTGTTGAATATCTAGGACATCCGCGCCGTATACTAAAGATTGCTCACGAATAACAGGTGCAATATTGCCGAATATTGTCTCTTCAGTATTGTCGCAGAGTATTACTCCCTCGTTAGTATCTTTTGATATGTACAATATTCCAAAGATCTTTTCGGAAAAGAGCAGATCATGATTGCCAATATTTGGCAAAAGTTGTGGGCCATTATCCAGTGTGACATGTATATCCGATAGTCCAGATCTTGATTTATCACCCTGTACAGGTATTGTTGTAAACTCCACTGCCATAGAGTCTTGCGGCAGCTCTCCCCTGAGAAGATAAGATGTAATTGCTTTCACGAATGACTCATAATCCTCAGGGGACCTTGCCACTTGCGGAATCTTGTATTCTGCAGTTGAGCGATCCGTATATGTCACAACACCCCTGGGCGTTATTCCGAAAAATTTTGCTGTTGGTGCTTCTTGTGTGCGGGGCTCTACGTCTATTTTGCTTGTATGGGTGTCGTGGTGAAGATAATACGTGTTTTCTTCCCCATTAACCGTACTGAAGTACAAAGGTCTACTGTTCAATGTACCAACTTTCTCAGAACTATTAAGTTCGTATATCCCAAATTCTTCATTATCTACTTTTATCTCAAATATTGGGCCATTGCCTTGGCTATGAATTATACCCTCCATAGAATGTGCAGCGTATTCTGTGGGGCTAGATATGAGGACTCTACGTATGGGCTCTGGTAGGGATCTGCTGCCAGATGCAAGTTCCAGAGAGTAGTACTTAAAGTCCTTTTCCAAATTATGGTTTTCCGGATATTTTATATCATCAGGAGAAATTTCTACCCCATTTTCATCACAGAATGTGAGCC
Source organism: Anaplasma bovis (assembly GCF_036903315.1). Lineage (NCBI taxonomy): Bacteria > Pseudomonadati > Pseudomonadota > Alphaproteobacteria > Rickettsiales > Anaplasmataceae > Anaplasma > Anaplasma bovis. The sequence goes on from NZ_JAWLNY010000059.1 coordinate 4,419, forward strand.
TGTGTATAAGGTTACCGCCGTGAAGCTCGGTTATTGCTTTCAAAAAGAAGAAGTTTTTCTCTACCAAGATTTTTTGTCCTTCAGCGGTTTCGCACATCAACATAGGGTCATATGAAGCTCCCCGTTGAAGAACTTGGTACTTATAAGGACTGAGTTCCGTAGTTGTACCATCGTCGTTTAACAAGACCGCATGATATTTGTTAGTAGTTGGAGACGAACTTATTATCCGGCCTGGTTGTATGTTACTTGTCATTTTAGATCCTTCATAAAGATTAATATAATTGTGTACAAAGAGGGCATCAAACATGCCGCTGGAAGGCCCGCTGTTAGCGCTTATTGGCCGCAACGGTGGAATGTTTTGTATCTTGCTTTTTGAATATAGTGATGCGGATATACCTACATTGAGGGAGTCAACTAGGTTTGGTAATTGCAATTCATTTTGGGTAGGTGTTGGATGTTGAGAAGATACATTTTCCTCTTCAGAATTTAGAATAGTAGCATCAGATGTTTGTTGCATATTTAGTCCTGTTAAAGGTTGTGCAGGCTTTGATGAATTTTCATCACCTTGAACTGCTGAGTGAATTTTGGTCTCTGGTAATACGATTTCGAGTTCCTGCATTATGGCATCTATAACTTTAGTAGTTGGTACCGCAATTAAGGGCGGAAATATACATTCCCGTGTGGGACTGGGTACGAAAGCTGGAACAGCAAAGCCATGTGTTTCATTTTCGGGTTGTATTGTAGGATTCTGATCGTTCCTAACGGGTCTATCTATGGATTTAGAGGGTTGTACTGCGGCAGGGTTTTGATCCTTAGGTATTGGAGGCAAAGTTCTAGATTCTGGTTTGGATTCTGTTTTATCCACCGATTTAGAATTTGGAATTAATTGTTGATGTTCTATGGGAGCCACTGGGGGTTTTTCTACGGGTTCTGGTACCAAAGTCCTAAGGTCAGGAGGAGTGTCATCTTCGGGGTTAGTGCTTTCATCTTCGGTAGAAGGTTCAATAGGTTCGTGCGCTGGTTCAGGGCTATCTACGGGACCTGATATTTTGGGATCCTGTAGTGGCGTTTCAGATTCTGCAGTAACTACAGGAGGTTGTTCTGTAGGATCTGGTGTTAAGGCTCTGGGTTCTGCTGAGACTTCAACATCTGAGTGTATTTCATCTTTGACAGGGGGAGCGTCATCTTTTGGGGCATTATCTGATAACAGGGTTCTACCTTCGGGATTAGATTTAGGATTAATGCTAGATTCGGTTACTACTGCAATATTCTGGCCTTGAGGAATGGGTTCTTGTGTAGATGAGATATCATCTTCAGGTGTTTGACCTGATACCACTGTAAGTTGTTGATCTTGAACTGGAGGTTGAAGGGGGTTACTTTCCTGTGCAGTATTGGTATCATCGGTGGGTTTGTGTTCTGATACTGTCATTGCACAATCTGTTGTCCCTATAGGAGGCTTTTCTGTAG
>NZ_JAWLNY010000060.1:0-5845 GCF_036903315.1 Anaplasma bovis
TCACTGTGCAAAGCGCACAAAACAGTACATAGTGCACAGAAAAAAAAACTCCTCACAGCTATCATCCTACGTTACTCTCTAACAAGGTTAGCGCAATTTTACCTGTAAAGCGTAATTTTACCACTAATACAAAGTAAAATATGGACTCAGATAACAATTATCTGCTTGACAATCACTATAGAGCCGCGACTGATCCCGCCCACGATTTGGTTTGGATAAATGCATCAGCGGGCACGGGAAAGACTAGAATGCTCGTGCACAGGGTGATAAGACTCCTAACGTCTGGTCAGCGTAACATACTGTGTATTACATTCACGAATTCTGCGGCACACGAGATTACAGAGAGAATCTATAACATAACAAGAGAGTGGATGTACCTATCAGATAAGGAACTTATCGACATTATACAGAAGGTATACAATCCAGAAATGTCCCCCAAATTTTGCAATACAGCACGAGGTCTGTTTCTAAACTTACATACCCTACTAAAAGTGCAGACAATCCACGGGTTTTGCCATTCTCTTGTGTCCGCATTTCCCGCAGAAACAGGAATTCATCCTGACTTTTCTATAAAGGACCTAGATGAGTCTTACCCTGAGATTTTTTCTAAGCTACTACTAAACAGCGATCCTATAGCAGAACATTTATCTCAACTTTCAACAGACTTAAAGGAGAATACTTTATACGACACTATATATAAAATCATAACAAAAACTCGCGACATAACACTGCCCGCAGAACCGCCCATATTGCCTGAAATATCTGCAAGTGACATTCCATGTCCGGAGGAGTTGATGGACGCGCTGGCATGTGGAGGAATTCAGGATCAAAGAATCAGTTCTAAAATGCGGACATGGAAAAATACAACAAATCCATCCATTAACCAAATAGGAGCATACATCTCCATTTTTATTGATAGATCATCTTTGGAAAATAAGGATATCTCAAGTATCGCAAGCAAAAAAGTATTGAACTTATACCCAATGTTGCAAGATACCATACTCGCCGAACAGGATAAGATCAGGGAGTTTGCAGAAAAATTTTATACGCAACGTATATCGATGCGTACGTATCACATGCTTCATATCGTACACTATTTTTTGTGCTTATATAATCAGGACAAGAAAACCAATAAATACCTCGACTATCAGGACATAATAAGCATCTCACAGAAACTCATGTCAGACCCAAAATCTAGAGACATGGCGCTCTACTATCTAGATGGCAAAGTAGATCATGTCTTGGTGGACGAATCTCAAGATAACAGCTTAGAACAATGGTTGATAATAGCCGCGGTTTGCACTGATTTCTTCTCAGGATTGAGCACAAGTGACACTATGCGTACGTTGTTCGTAGTTGGAGATGTAAAGCAGTCTATATACGGCTTTCAAAATGCACGCCCAGATTATTTCCACTACATGTACCAGTACTTCATAAAGAAGAGCAATAACCCCATAAATCTGGATCTTAGCAGGTCGTTTCGTTCCACCCCCGCGATACTTTCTGTGGTTGACAAGGTATCTAATAGCTTGCGAGAACAAATATCATTTAAATCTAACGAAATAAAACATCACGCACACAGAATACACGAGCATGGTAGCGTTCATGTATGGCCCATACCCACTGTAGAGAGACAAAAGAAAATTTACGCGTGGGATGTGCCTAATACACCAATAGTCAAGAGTCAGAATACCTTGTTACTGGCACAAACAATTGCACATACGATAAATTCTTGGATAACCAGCGGTAGACAACTAATCTCACAGAATCGTAGTGTAAAACCTGGAGATATACTCATATTAGTCCGTCACAGGAGCATTTTTGTAGATCAAATGAGCTGTGAGCTCAAAAAGGCTAATATCCCAGTAGTGGGTAGAGATAGAATTAACATAATGGATCACATAGCGGTAAAACACCTTGTAAATTTTGGTGAATTTCTGCTATTTCCTCAAAATGACCTGGCGCTGGCAGCTTTGCTGCGATCTCCCATGCTTCAGTACACCGAAACATCGTTATTCAATGTTGTAAGCGTTGGGACAGGTTCGCTTTCTCTATGGGAAAAACTTCAGCTATCATCGTCTGATAAGCACACGGTTGATTACCTAAAATGGCTGATATCTATCTCAAAAACCCGCAATACACTTGATCTATACTCTCTCATTTTGTCAAAGCACAGGAAACAGCTTGTTAGTCACTTTGGCGACTTTTGTGAAGAAATCATAGATGAGTTTGTAAGCACAATAGTGAAGTTTATGGAGTCCAATACAGGAACGCTGGAAATCTTCATTAATTGGATAAAAAAGGCCAATCCCGTAATAAAGAATGACATAACTTCCCCGAAAGACGGGGTTCGCATAATGACAATCCACAGCGCAAAAGGCATGCAATCCCCCATTGTATTCCTTCCTGACACTACTAGTGTTCCCAAGTGCGATACTCAGGTAGTGTTCAGTCAAGATGGGGCACCTATTTGGTGTGCATCAGAAAACAACCGCCAGTGCATCGCTTTGAAGACTACGAAAAAACATGAGGAATACAATGAATATCTAAGACTCTTATATGTTGCAATGACAAGAGCAGCGGATGAGCTCTACATTGCTGGGATAGGCATCCCGAGCGACAAATCGTGGTATAGCGTAATAACGAGTTCCTGCGCTGACATGTTCACAAAACGCAATACACCGCTCCACCCAATGTTTAGAGACAACGCAGACGTTCTATGTGTTGAAGACAACGCATAGCATGTCGTTCTGAATATCAGAAAACTATGATTCCTAACCCCTGAAAAGCCCTTCCTTCAACGTCTTTGTGGGCCTTTACTATGTCATCAAACTTATAAGTCTTCCCGACCTCTATCTTGAGGTGACCTCTACGTAACATTTCGAAAATTTCCATAGCAGTAAGCCCCAGCTCAAGTCTTGAGCTCTTATAATGATGTAGTAGAGGTGACGCCATAAACCAGGATCTTTTGCTAAGCGTATAAGCACTGATACCGGAGATAGCCCCAGTAATGTGTCCGAAGGCTACATATAGTCCGAACATCCCCAACACGCTGAACCCCATCTTACTGGCTTCAGCACCTATAGAGTCGTAAACAACATTGACCCCCCTACCGGATGTTATACTCATTATTTCCTTAATAGCATTCTCATCTTTACTATCGAAAACATGAGAACATCCGGACTGTTTTGCCACTATGGTACCACGTTCTGAATTCACAGTTCCTATGACCTTGCACCCCTTGTAGACGGCCCATTGGCATAAAATATTTCCAACACCTCCGCTAACACCAGTTACTAGCGCGTGAGTCCCCGGGCGCACATCGTATATTCTGTGCGTTAGATAGTGTGCCGCCATAGCCTTAAACATACCAGCAGCAACTACCTGCTCATTGATATCATCAGGAATCCTAAACAAGTATCTCTGGTGTATTATCCTTGTATCAGAGTACGCGCCGCCAGGAGCGGTACAATACCCCACCTTATCACCAACACCTATGGCTTCTACATCAGCGCCAACTTGCTTAACAATTCCTACTCCCTGCACACCGGGCACGAAAGGAAATCCCCCTACTTTCCTTAACCCCGCTCTGCATTCTACATCGTAGCGATTGAGACCTATCGCCGTGTGTTCAATCAAAACCTCTCCTATCCCAGGTTCACCAATGTCCCTGTCCACGTATTTGAGAACTCCAGCTTCTCCAAATTTTTCTATAACAACAGCCCTTGCCATAAACCTTCTTACCACTTTCTCCCCTAACATATTACACATAACTGTTAACAAAAAGAAAAGCATTACCAACACTCTTGAAGAGAATACTCTCTCCTTAATAAGCTAACACCCTCTACTCCCAGGAGCCTTCTGAAAGAACTTTTTCAATTCTCTTTATCAACAGGCTCACTCTTGCTCACACTTTTCTTCCTTACAGCAGCCACGGTTTTGTCTTCGGATGCGTGACTTTTCTTCCTACGCAGTGGTTTTTGCGCATTAGCTGCTTGAATCGGAGTATCATCTAAATCTGTATTTACAGCAGCAGTACTTGCCACACTCTTAGTAGAGACAGCCGTCTTACGAGAAGTGACACCCTTCGTCTGAGCACCCTCACCAAAGTCTATACTCTTTGTTGATGTAGATGCCTTATTAGAAGCGACATCTTTCGCTTGCGCACTTTCACCACTTTGCTCAGTATCTTCACCATTGCTTTTAGATGCCCTAGCCTTCGATGCAGACTTACGCAATGGTTTTGGCACATCCGCCGCTTGAATCGGAGTATCATCCAAATCTGTATTTACAGCAGCAGTATTTGCCGCGCTCTTAGCAGGGACAGCTGCCTTAAGGGAATCAACATCCTTTGCCTGAGCACCTTCACCAAAGTCTATACTCTTCGTTGACGTAGATGCCTTATTAGAAGCGACATCTTTCGCTTGCGCACTTTCACCACTTTGCTCAGTACCTACACCCCGAACAGCATCCCCACTGGAGGATATTTCCCCTTTAGATACAGGTATAGGAGCTATGATACCGGGTGTAGATTGCGGACCACTCTTGGCTGTGCCACTATTAGCCTGAGTTGACATACGATTCTGACTGGGAGAAACTTTGCCCAAGATCTCTTCCTTGCTTCCCATGGCGTTCATCATGCCGTCTTCCATGACAAGAACCTGATCTACGGCATTTAAAAGCTGCACCTTATGCGTGACAACAAATGTAGTGATACCTTGAGTTTTAGCATACCTGAGAGCTTGTATTAATTTCATTTCCGCCTTACCGTCCAGGTTTGCATTTGGCTCGTCCAAAACAAGCAATCTGACATCACCATAGAATGCCCTAGCTAGGCCCACCATCTGCTTTTGTCCACCAGACAGAACTACACCACCACTTCCTATGATTGTGTCATACCCATTGGGCAATTGTAGTATTAGCTCATGTATGCCGGCAATAGTAGCCGCTTTTATTACCTTTGCCGAATCAGGATCAGGGGCCATCCTTGCTATGTTAGTCTTCACAGAAGCGTTAAATAATTCTACGTCTTGCGGAAGGTACCCAACATGCTTACCAAAATCTTCACGATTCCAAGTGTATACATCGGCACCATCTAATCTAACTACACCAGAAATGGGTTTCCAAACACCCACTATAAGCTTCGCTAGCGTGGATTTTCCCGAGGCACTCGCCCCAATGATTCCCACAATTGAACCGGGATCAACGGAAAAAGATATCCCTTTTATCGTGGGTTTGTTGCTACCATATGGGGTGAAAAATACTCTTTCAAAAAGCACCGAACCCTTGGGCGTGGGCAATGTCATTGATTGCTCCCTCTTAGGTGCCAGTAATAACAGCGTCTGCAGCCTTCTATATGATATTCTAGCGGACAACAACATTTTCCAGGTATTGATAGCAGCCTCAAATGGTGCAAGAGCTCTTCCCATAAGAATGGATGATGCTATTATACCCCCAGCTGTTTTGTGTCCATTTATTGCCAACCACGCACCAACCCCAATAACCGAAATTTGTAGGACAGAACGTATGAACTTTGTGATGCCTAGTATTATGTTCGACCTACTCTGTGCCTTCATTTGCAAAGCCCTATTGCGATCGTTCTTACTGGACCACTCGGAAACTATTTGCTTTATCATACCCATTGCTTCCAGCACTTCAGAATTGCGGCTAGCAACGTCTATGTAACTGGTATTTCGAACGTTTTCCTCGGTAGACTCCTGAACTATCTTTTTCGTTGCCAGCTCATTCCATACCGCCATGAAAACCAACAGTACTATTCCCACTACTGCTATAATTCCACTAATCTTGTGTATCATGAATATGGCCACCAGATACACTATCGCCC
>NZ_JAWLNY010000061.1:0-5776 GCF_036903315.1 Anaplasma bovis
AGTCATTATCGGCAGACCCAACTTCTGCACAAACCTTATCACATTGCATATAACCCTCTCTGCCACAACGCCGCCGTCCTTATCAGCAGTAACACCACTTCCCTGAGAACCACCTGTTAGAGGCACAATCGACGCAACAATAATTGCAAAAAACATGGCAAAAACAACCCTCGACATAAAGCTACCCCCCCCCACACACACATCTTCCTTATTAACCACAGCGACCCGCTAAACGTGTACCGACACGTAGGAACCTCGCGTAACGGACCACAGTAGATCACAAAATTGTTAATGTTCCGTGAACAACTCACGGTTGTATAAGCTATAAATTACCTAAAAAATGTTCTCAAAAAGACATGCTGCGGCTGTGCGCAAGTCTCCTCATCAGGAACTCGTGGTTTGAGCTTTATAAAAAGGAATTACCCTCTCATCCGCTAAATGCAGCGTCACTAGTATGTAGTAATATCGCACACGCATATTGTACATAGACTGCCCTGCTTGCTGCACAAGTCTTTTATTGATATGGGGATTATTCTGTTATAGACTCCGGAATGCTTTGTGTGCATGCGAGATCTTTATGCGTAACAACGATGATCCATGGGGCAGCAGCGGAGACGCCTCCCAGAACAAAACCCGTGGTAATAAGAAGTTTGTGGATGCTCAGTTTGACTCTTTGTTTTTCGGAATAAGGGCAACCTTTGGGGGATTCTCAGGAGACGGTAAAAAATTTTCTATCGGAGGACCTCATATGTTTCTGATAGCAGTTGTCGCTGTGCTTATATATGCATGTACGGGGTTCTACGTTGTGAATCCTGAGGAAAAAGCTGTAGAGTTGTTGTTCGGAAAATATAGTAGCACTAGAGATTCGGGATTAAGATACTGGTTCCCGCGGCCATTCGGAAAAGTCTTGAAAGCCAGAGTGGAAGTGGTAAGCAAAGAGGAAATAGGCGGGATGGGCGTTAGGACCGATTCCCCGTACGGACACGGCGAAGGCGTTATGCTCACAGGCGATGAGAACATAGTGAATATAAATTTCGATGTTCAGTGGAAGATCGCAGACGCTTATGAGTATCTTTTCAATGTGCGAGATGCCAGACCAGGTGCAACTGTTAAAAGCTCTGCTGAGAGCGCGATGCGTGAGATAATTGGTAAGAGCACTCTTGCCTTCACTATTGAAGGGGACGGAAGAGCCGCTATTGCTTATGAGACAAAAAAGCTTTTGCAAAGTATATTGAACCGCTACAAGATGGGCATTGAAATACTTTCAATACAACTTAAGAAGGTTGATCCGCCGGAAAAGGTTATAAGTTCTTTTAGGGATGTGCAGAGTGCGCGAGCAGATAAGGAGCGCGCAATAAATGAGGCTTCAGCTTATCGTAATGAAGTTATACCGAAAGCTAAAGGTGAGGCTATACGTATTAAGCTCGATGCTGAAGCGTATAAGAGTGAAGTGGTGAATAGGGCTCAAGGTGATTCAGCAAAGTTCCTTGCGATATATAAGGAGTATGTTAATCAACCTGTTGCCGTTAGAAGTCGTATGTATGTTGAGACCATGGAAGAGGTTCTATCCGACATGTCCAAAGTAATTGTCACAGATGACGTTAAGGGGTTATTTTCCTATCTACCCTTGAGCAATGACAGCAACAATAACTGGGGGAGGAAATGAGATTCGGGCAAGTTAGGTTTTTCCTTGGGGCTATAGCTGCAGTAGCGATAGTAGTACTGCTGGGCTCTGTCTTTGTGGTGGATGAATCGCAGCAGGCAGTGGTTGTACAGTTTGGGCAAGTAAAGCGCAGCGTGCAAGAGAGTGGTTTGTTTTTCAAAACTCCTCTAATAAGCAAAGTCCTGTATTTCGACAAAAGGATTATAGAGATAAAATCCGATGCTTGTGAGGTTATAGCGGCGGACCAGAAGCGTTTCGTAGTAGATTTTTACGCGAAGTACAGAATTACGGATCCAGTTAGATTTTACAGGACCGTACGGGGTGAGGTGGGTCTAGAAAACAGGCTTGGTAGCATAATAGAATCTCACCTTAGGGAACGTATAGGCAGTGTAGCTCTGATAAACTTCCTTAATGAGGCGAGAGCAGATGTCATGTTGAGGATACAGGACGGTGTGAGTGCTGAGTCTGAGAAGTTTGGAATACATATGGTGGATGTACGCATAAAGAGGTCTGATTTACCTGAGGAGAACAGTGCCGCAATATTCCGCCGTATGCAGACTGACAGGGAGAAAGAGGCTAGAGAGATTCGCGCGGAAGGTGAGGAGCTTTCTCAAAAAATACGTTCTGATGCTGATCTTCAGCGGCGTGTGATTTTAGCAAATGCAATGAATGAGGCACAGGTGATAAGGGGTTCTGGAGATGCAGAGGCATCTCAAATATACAACGAAGCCCTGAAGGTTGATCCTGACTTTTTCAACTTTTATCACACTTTGAAAGCGTATAGAAAAGTATTCAGCGATGGCAGCACAAAGGTAGTACTGTCGCCAAATAATGATTTCTTAAGTCTTTTCAACAGTAGGGATTAGTTGCAGGGAGGTGTGTACGTGAGGAAGAAATTACTATCGGTTGTTTTGTCATTTGCTCTTCTTGTAGGGGCAGATTTTTGCAGTGCATCTTCGGAAAACACTTTTGCTCCTGGCGGCAAGGGGTTTGCTGAGCTTGCAAACAGGTTACTTCCTGCTGTTGTCAACATTTCTACAGAGCAGACAGTTGATGCTGGAGAGAGTGAAAATGGCATGTCGGGTGGTGGCATGTTCAGATTTCCTGGGCTACCTTTCCCTAAGGGTATGATTGAGGAATTTTTTAACATGGACCCTTTTTTCAGCGAGCAAGCACCAAAGCCGCGAAAGGTTGTGTCTCTGGGGTCAGGGTTTATCGTGGACAAGTCGGGATTGATAGTAACAAATTACCATGTCATAGCGAACGCAAAAGAAATACAGGTGAAATTCAGCGATAACTCGACAGCCAAGGCTTCTGTTGTAGGAAAGGATTTAAAAACGGACCTGGCAGTTTTAAAAGTTGCAGCGAAAAAAGAGCTATCTTGTGTAACCTTTGGGAATTCTGACAGCGTAATGGTGGGAGAGTGGGTGCTGGCTATAGGTAACCCGTTCGGATTAGGTGGTTCCGTTAGCGTTGGTATCGTATCTGGTCGCGCTCGCGACATAAACATCGGGACTACAAGCGAATTTCTGCAAACTGATGCTGCAATCAATCGCGGGCATTCTGGTGGGCCGTTATTCAATGCTGATGGTGAGGTTATAGGAATCAATACTGCAATCATATCGCCGCAGGGAGGCGGAAATGTGGGAGTAGCTTTTGCAATTCCTTCTAATAATGCAGCGCGCATTGTAAAGGCCCTTTCCAAAGGAGAGAAAATTGAACATGGATGGCTCGGCATTGTGGTGCAGAACGTAACTGAAGAGATGATAAGCACACTAGGATTGGAAGAAGCTCGTGGGGCTTTGATATCGAGTGTTGCTAAGGGCAGTCCTGCGGAGAAATCTGGGCTCAAAGTGGGTGACGTCGTTTTAGAATTCAATGGTGTGCAGATCACCGAAGTTCCAAAGTTTACAAATTTGATCGCCAAGTCACCTGTAAACAGCAAGGCAAAGGTAATTGTACAACGTGACGGACGCGAAGTGTCTCTTACAGTCACTATAGGCAAGTTCTCTGACGAGGACTCTTTGGCAGACAGCAAATCTGAAATCGGAGAAGATATTCTCGGCATTACCGTGGGTAATCTGTCAAAAGATGCAGGTAAAAGTGAAGAGAAGGGGGTAGTTGTACTTAAGGTTAATCCAGGAAGCGAGGCTTTTGCGGCGGGTATCCGGAGAGGCGACATTATACTTGGGATTAATTCGTCTGCTGTGGATAGCGTTGCCGCTTTTTCAAAGGAGTTAACCAAAGTAAAGAATAGCAAAAAGGATTCGGTGTTGCTTTTGCTGAAAAAGAGTGATGCTTCTCCATCAATCTATGTGCCTTTGTCTATAAAGAAGGGTACGTAACCTTTCTTGTTACTGTAAAGGCGGAACGATGCGTACCAGGTGGAATTGTTGTGGCTTCCAGAGTTATTTGCAAGTTTGGAGATGAGCGGTGAGTACAGGCATCTCGAGGCAAGTTGACATGGAAGCTATAGCTGAGGAGATCTACACAATAACAGGGTATAAATTCAAGGATCTGTCACTTTTGCAGCAGGCATTGACGCATCCTAGCGTTTACGTCTCGGGCACAAAAAATGCAAATTACGAACGTCTAGAGTTTGTGGGGGATGCAATTTTGGGGGCTGTGGTGTCAGAAATGTTGTACAACCTTTTCCCCGATGACAGCGAAGGGTACCTAACGCGGAGAAAAACTTATCTCGTGTGCGGGCAGCAGGCTGTCAAGGTGGCGCAATCTTTAAATTTGGGCAGGATGATGCTGTTGTCTGAGGGAGAAGCTGCATCCAATGGGTTTGAGCATCACAAAAACCTTGAGAACTTGTTGGAAGCAATAATAGGAGCTATCTCTATGGACGGGGGGATAGAAGCTGCAAGAAGTTTTATATTAAAGCTATGGAAACCGTTAGCGGAGAGGATGCCAGATTTCCCTCCCCAGGATCCCAAAACTGCTCTACAGGAGTGGGCGCAGAGTAAAAATCTACCAACTCCAAATTACAGAGTGAAAAGCAAAACTGGCATGGAGCATAGCCCAGTATTTACGGTGGAAGTTAGTTTAAAGGACTGCGGAAGCGTGGTTGGTACCGGAAATAATAAAAAATCTGCCGAAAGGGAGGCCGCTCGTGCTATGCTAAGCAGAATCCCTGTAGAGGGTTGGTAGTATTTCGAAGCTAGGTATGCTTTGTGGGACAAAAACAACGCCCGGGTGGCACTAATGTGCTATTTCTTTTGTGCTGCATAATACTCTCTATGTGCTGCATAACCTATGCTTCCGTTCCACTGTACAGAATTTTTTGCAAAGCAACTGGATTTGGAGGAACGCCTCAAAAAAGAGCGGTTGTTTCTAAGGACCGAGTAGGAAAGCGCAGTATAAAGGTGAGATTCAATGCAACAACAACTGATATTCCAATATTATTTTACCCTCAGCATCCATATGTCACTGCTACACCAGGAATTCAGAAGCTTATTTTTTACACAGCAAAAAACCCTCACAAAAAGCATGTTGTAGGGACCGCTGTTTACAATGTATCTCCAGTTCAAGCAGGAAAATACTTCTATAAGATAGCGTGCTTTTGCTTCACTAGGCAAATCTTCGAACCAGAGAAAGAAGTGGCAATGCCCGTGTCGTTTTTTATAGACCCTGAAATAGAGAACGACCCCAACACTAAGCACATACGTGAAATAACTCTGTCCTATATTTTCTTTCCTAGCGAGTAGCTGCGTATTTGCTCACTACGTATTGTTCATTACGACTCCATGAGCCCCGCCAACTCTGTGTACTCTTACGTGGACCACATTAGGGGAACCCACGTTCAATGCATTTGCAATGCATTGAACATCTTCAGTTGGAAATCTACGTGCACCATCACTTAAAACAAACATATGGGAGCCATGAGAACACATAGCGTATCTAAGGACACTGGCTACAAGCAACCCGAGTGCAATACTGGCGGTTACAACACAAAGCCTGCATGCCATACTTGGATCCGGAGAAGCGAAAGCGTACAGAACTCCCTTAAGATTGTTTTCCTGTGCAAACAGAACACCTAAAGCAGCGGCGCAAGTACAAAGCATAACCCCCATTACTGAGAAGCACACGGAAGAAACAGGGCTAAAT
>NZ_JAWLNY010000062.1:0-5606 GCF_036903315.1 Anaplasma bovis
GAGATGGTGATGAAGAAGGTATTTATCTCCTCGCTAAAGATCTTGCTTACAATGTCGCTCTTGATCAGACATCTAAACTATCTGAAGGGATTCAAAAGTTGACCAAGAAGGACATGCATGAGGTTAGTAAGGCTATTAATATTCTTGATAACCCTAATACCATTGATAGTAAGATTTGTAAGGATGGTGCTTACTCTCATACTGGTAGTAATGACGTAGAAGTAACAGAGGAAGGAAAGTGCGGTCTCGGACAGAGTAGTAGTGGTACTAGTAGGACCAAAGGGGGACTCGCAAGACTTTGGACAGATAATACCGGTGATAGTAGTGGTGGCGGAGGATATGGCAAGGACAGTATCACCGATAAGATGATGGGCAAAAGGACATCCATGACAATATCCAAGGATGTGTCAGATCTGACCAGAACAGAGAAAGGAGTAGTGTCAAGCGCCTTTGCGAAGGCACATGAAGGTGCGGAAATAGTAGAAATACGTTCTATATCTCCTCGCTATATGTTGCTCTTGATCAGACATCTAAACTATCCGAAGGGATTCAGAAGTTGACCAAGAAGGACATGCATGAGGTTAGTAAGGCTATTAATAACCTTGATCCTAGTAAGGATGCTATTGATAAGAAGATTTGTGGTGATACTTGGGTTGTCGGTGATGATAGTCGAAATCCAGGAACGGCTGTTGATGGAAAATGTTCTAGTGGTGGCATAGCTGGCAGTATAGGGTACACAAAGCTGAGTGATATGTTTACTGGTGATACTAGTGGTACTACTAGTAGTCACAAAAGAAGTTACCCAGGGGATGAAACTGAAAAGATGGAAAAATACACATCGGGTAAGATATCAAAGGACGTATCAACAAACTTGAACAAAGACCAGAAAGAAGTAGTCTCAAGCGCCTTCGCGAAGGCTGCGGATGGCAAGATTTGCGGTAAGACTGATGAGATTGGAATACTAGTACTACGGAAGCAGATGGTAAGTGTGTCAGTAGTGGTAATGCCAATCTTAGCGGCTTCATCAAGCTAAGTGACGTGTTGATATAAATGGTACAAAAGCTTTAAATGTGCGGCAAAGATTTGCCCCTACCGCACATTTATTAGGTCAGTTGAAAGTAAATTTTGCTCCCAAGTTGAATCCGTAATTTGCAATGTTAGCCTTTATATTAGCCTTAGCATCACCCTCTACGCGCACGTGGTTACTTGCTGGAATACCTTCGTAAGATTCATCAAAAATCCCGTGGTAATATCCACCAGCAATTAAAGATATTTCCGGGGTCAGTTGATAACTTACACCAACTTTTCCTCTGTAAGCAAACTTTCCAGTTACGTGCTTCGCTATGTCTACGAAACTTGCGCCCAGACCCGCACATACGTAAGGAGATACAGGTAAATCTGTATGCAATACGTCGTAACAAGCGTTCAACATGACAGAAATGTCAGTTATTTTGTCTATGTTTAATACGAAAAAGTTGTCAGCAGTGATTACAGGATCACGTACAACAGCCGCAAGATTTGGCGCGTCGTTGTTTTTGTACTCACCTTCAGCTAGTGTGTTGAACTTTTTGTAGCTCGCTTCTACCTCTACTCTAGCACCCCCTATAGCGTATCCAGTTGCACCATCAAAAGATGTAAGTAAACTCTTCGCAAACTTGAATGGATGTCCGTCCTGAGAAAAATTCAGAGGGTCGGAAATATTCAAAACTGTCAAATTTTTACCGTAACTCTTAATGTACGAAGCTTCTTTGTCTGCTTCACGAACATCGAATGATGCAATTGCTGGAAATGCAGGACTGTAACTACCACTGACGTAAAAACTACCTCCCATAACGCTATTTACACCCGACATGCTATCGTAATCTGTAGAAGACGCAAAAGAGGATTGACTAATTAAGAGGGAGCATGCGCATATTGCAGCCGCAGAAAAGCTCCTCATAAGCAGTTCTCTGTAATTCATAGTAATCCCTTTGATAAATCATAAAAATACTGCACAGTTTAGCATATCAAGTGGAATATTGGAAGTCTCATAAAGAATTTTAGATTTATAATACAAAACTTCTACCTTATATCAGGTACGAGACTTTGTTTTTCCAAATCACCGTAGGATGTAGGGGAATCAACCAAGTTTGATAGAAATATTTCTATCCCGTGGTGTGCACCATTTCTATGGTCAACGTCTGCAACGCCATAGTAACACACGCAAAGGAAACCACACTAATTTGTTAAAGGTATTTCCTGCTGTGTTGTGTAATATTTTTGTGTTTTGAGTACCGGGGGAAATGTGCGTAAAGGTGCAACACTAAAGTTGCTCTATGGAAATTGCTAATGTGCTCAAAGTTGCGTGGTTAGCTACGTGTTGAATGCCTGCGTTCTTCAAATTTTTGGATGATATTGTCCAATCCATGTGTTTTTATCGCAGAATCAACTGCAGATCTTTCAGAGCCCGCTAGGCTAATTGTGTTGTTAATTTTAACATCTACAATTCTCAAACCTTGTCTACCATCCAGGATGTGAAATTCTAGTATGAAAAAATCTTCTGAGTTGTCTGGGTCACTCAAACGCATCTTAGTTAGGTAGCGCCCGTCTGCTATCTGTTTAGTATTCATTATGCGCATATGATAAACTGCGTAAGCGCGTAGTTGAGCAGCATAAGCATTGCGTATATACGCCCCATACGCATCCAAAAATCTTTGTCGTTGATTACTGTTTGCTGTTGTCCAATGCTTTCCCATTACAAACTTCGATATGCTGACAAGGTCGAGAATTTCGCTCACATAATCCTCAAGGGACGTGCAATCTCCCACACACGATTCTGTGGTAATAGCCGACACTCGACACCTTATGGTCTCAATGAAATCACATATATCACCATGTTGCTTGCAGCCTCCAGCAGCTGTACCTTCACTTAAAGCTAACATAAACAGCGTGCATAAGAGCAGTGCGAAAAACTTCTTAAACATAACAGACCACTCACTCCGGCCGGATGCTAAACTAAACTCCTTACATTAGCATTAATGTTATTCTGTTGTGACAGTAGAAGGATCGGTAGAAGATATATCTGAGCACTCAGTTGATTCTACTTCTATAGTTACGTGGTGTATATCAAATTTAGTATGTAACAACTCCTTAAGTTTCCTAACCAAACCAGTACCTTCAGAACCGCCCAGAGCAGCTAAATCAGTAACACGTACGTGCATAGTCATAAGGGTGTAGCTAGGTGTAAGTGCCCAAATGTGCATATGGTGAACATCTTGCACAGAAGAAAAGCTCTTCATTATGCACTGACGCAACGCCTCTACGTCTATCCCGGTGGGCTTACTCTCCAGTAGTATGTTACAGGACGTCTTTATCATTTGATAAGCGCTTCTCAACATGATCACGCTAACGAGAATTGATAGTATGGGATCTATAACTTGCCAACCACTTACCATAATCATAAGAGATGAAACAATTGCGGCGAGTGACCCCAGCAAATCACCAACTATGTGTAGAACTGCACTCTTTAAGTTGATGTTGCTTTCGTCTTTTCTATACATGATCAGAAAGACAAGTATATTGGCAATAAAGCCAATTACAGCAACTACAGACATGAGTTTCCAGTGAATTTCAAGTGGATGTATGAATCTGTCAATTGCTGCACCAACTATCATTAATGCTACTACAAAAAGGGATAATCCATTTACAAACGCTGCAATTACCTGACATCTTCTGTAGCCATATGATTTGTGAACATCGGATTTCTTAGCTGCAAGCTTGTATGCTACGCAGCTGAGAACCAAAGCCACGAGATCGCTAAAAACATGCCCTGCGTCCGAAAGGAGTGCCAAGGAATTTGAGAGAATTCCTCCCACTACCTCAGCCACCAAAGTAAGTCCAACTATGATAATAGATAGTATTAAACGTTTGTACATTATAGGGGAAAACTCCCTATCATCACTGTGCATACGAAAAAAACACCTCTAGTATGGTGGGTGATATTGGACTCGAACCAACGGCCTCTTGCATGTCAAGCAAACGCTCTACCATCTGAGCTAACCACCCGATGCGTATATGATATGGAATGCAAAGCAAAAGTCAATTTTGCTCTACTGCCAATTTTACAGCTGAGATCACGAAGAATATGCTAAGGGGCACAAGACACAGCATACTGGCACCCAGCACGAGGACTGTAAACGCTTGAGAGGGAGCAGCAGCGTCTCGGAGCAGCTGCAGCATGAGATTAAAGCAGATAACAACAGAGACCAGTACAGGAAAGGTAAGTACCTGCGCTACCACGAGGCCTTTTTCACCTCCCAGTACAAGTGTGTGTCCAACTGAGGATATGAAGCTGACAATTAGCAAGCTTGCGCCCAGTGCGAGTCCTAGACCAAGCATATTTCGCACACTATCTCCGAGAATTACAAAGTCTAGCAGCATTGAAATGATACATATTGGCAACACCACACATATCCAGTGTGCAAGCAATTTCATGAGTATCATTATTTCGGGCAGTATATCTTGGATTAGCAACTGTTCTAGGGCGCCGCATGTGTAATCCTCTTCGAAGAGCTCTCTTATGGAAACTTGCATCACCAGAGTGCCACATATGCAGAAGAGGGTAGGCAGAATTTTGTGTAAACACTCGTATGGTAGGACAATTAGCGCGGTTCCCACTACAATAGTGTACAGTAGTGATACATGCAGTGCACTGCTTCCCACAACGAGAGTTGTCTTGAGTTCTCTAATGAATGCACTTATGTACGGCATATTATCTATTATGCAACAAAACCATATCCGATTCATGCAGCATAGTAATACACCAAATATTAATCAAGCATTCTTAGGATGTGTGTCTCAGTTATTGCATTAAGACCGGAGGAAATTGTGTTACCGAAAGATTACTCCACTGAAGATGAGGACGAGGACTACATGAATCCCAGGCAGCTTGAGTATTTTAAACAAAAGCTGATTGTCTGGAAGGGAGCCTTGCTGAAGGAATCGGAAGAGAAAACAAGGGAAATTTTACAGTCTCGTGTTGATGCAGACATAACTGATATGGCAACCAGGGAATACGAGACAGATCTTACATTACAGGTGTGCAGCCGCAACGACGCACTAACACTGGAAATTGACAATGCATTACAAAGGATAGAAGACGGGCTGTACGGATATTGTGAGGAGACAGGGGAGAAGATAGGAGTTGAGCGTTTGGAAGCCAACCCCGTGACGTTATACTGCATAGAAGAGCAGGAACGCCGAGAGAGGCAGCAACAGCTATATAGTGACAACGACGGATACGAGGACAGCTTCGGAAACTAAGCAGTAACAGTAATTAGGAAACCTACAGGGTAGGGTTTAGTACGCCTGGGTATGGTGAAACGGGCTGAGTGCTCGGTATGAAACTTTATCAGCACTGTCAGTAACGCGTTATATGGCGAAAAGTCGGTATAATGGGCACTAGCGGGGGAGCTTGGTATCGTGTATATGCTCATCCAAGAGCAACGGCGACAACTAGCGGGAACAAGATATGCAGTGCGAGATGTTCCAGGTAGTGTCTGAGGACATATCAGCTATAGGGAAGGTAAGAGACTTTGCGATAAAGGAAAGTACAGGAGAAACTAAAG
>NZ_JAWLNY010000063.1:0-5568 GCF_036903315.1 Anaplasma bovis
TATGACCAAATTGCCATAAGACTCTAGGTTTCTTCCTACATACAGTACTCTACCTGAGGATGCAGCTGAGATTTCTCCTATTCCCCTGCTGTCGAGTATTGGAGTCCCACTATCACAAGCTGCTCTGTAAACTTTACTACGACCTGTGGCATGTGCAGGTATAACTGTACCCTGCAACGGCATTATGAAATCACATGCAGATTCAGCGGGGTCCTGTGCAACTTCCCCCACAAGTACTTTGCTTTCAGATTTCAATGGTGAAGTAGAGGCACCTTCCACGTACTCCCTAAACAAGTGGTACCCTTCTCCAGACTTATCGGTACCGCCGTGGAACTCCTCACCCTTTAGTAATACGGGGGCTGATTCTTGGAGAAAACACCCACACAAGAGCAGCATTGCTAATATTGGTAACGCTGGCACAATTCGTCCCTTGATAAGCTAGCATCCCTGTATGATAATACAGCGTTTAGACTTTGTTAATGACTATTTAATGACGATGAGGCTTTAATGCTAGGGTGTGATCTGTATTTTCAGTTTATAAGAGTTACTGAGCTTGCTGCGATTGAGGCGCACGAGTTTGTGGGTAGGGGAGATGAGAAGGCAGCAGATAAGGCTGCTGTAGACTCAATGCGTGGCACACTAAATGCAATGGACATTAGTGGTCATATAGTGATAGGCGAGGGAGAAAGAGATAAGGCACCTATGCTATTCACAGGAGAAAAAGTAGGCAAAGGTCTGTTGGAATTGGATATAGCTGTTGATCCACTTGAGGGTACAAGTACTTGTGCGTCATATAAGGAAGGTGCCATGTCAGTCATAGCTATTTCCGAAAGAGGGCATATGTTGGAAGCCCCTGATGTTTATATGGATAAGGTCGCCGTTGGTCCAGGATTACCGGAGGGTGTGGTATCCATAGAAAACGATATAGACACCAATCTACATAACCTATCTAGGGTGAAGGGATGCGATATAAAAGATATAACAGCTGTTATACTCTCTCGTGATAGGCATCGCTCTCTTATAGCCAGGATCAGAGAGTTGGGTGCTCGTGTGAAATTAATAGACGACGGTGATATAGGGGCTGTAATTTCCATGATAAAAGGTGAGTGTGATATATACTTGGGAATAGGAGGAGCTCCCGAGGGAGTGTTATCCGCCGTGGCCCTTGCATCGGTAGGGGGACAAATTTGCGGCAAATTGGTGCTTGATACTCCTGAGTTGCGGGACAGAGCACAGAAATTTGGCATATCCGACGCAGATAGATGTTACACAATACACGATATGGTTAGAGGACCGGCCTTCTTCGTGGCTACAGGCATTACCGATGGAAAGATCATGAACGGAGTAAGGCGTCTCAATGACGGCAAAATAGAAACAGACTCAATCTGTTTTCTACCAGGTGGCATTGTAAATAGGGTTACTCGAACACTCTATACAAATTGCAGTGTTGCACAGTAGAGGCTATACGCGGAGATCCGCTGCTGTGTATGTACAACTTATATATCTGCTTTACTGCGTTTTGCCCTGCAGCGCAGGTGTATTAGTGCGTTCGCTATAGCTGCGGAGGTTATGCTTTGTATTCTCGTGCAGCGTCTCAATGACGGCAAAATAGAAACAGACTCAATCTGTTTTCTACCAGGTGGCATTGTAAACAGGGGCACCTGGACATTCTACACAAATGGCAGCGCGCCATAGCTGCAGGTGTTATGCCTGGTATTCCCGTTAGGCGTTTCAACTACGGTAAAAAAATAGAAACAGACTCCATCTATTTCCTGCTTGGAGGTGTTGTAGACAGGGCACCCGAACATTCTACACAAATTGCAGTATTACGCAGTAGAGGCTTATATCCAGAGCATGCTGCTGTGTATGCACAATTCCTTATATATCTGCTTTGCTACGCTTTGCCCTGCAGCGCAGGTGTATAAGAACGTTCGCTATGGCTGCAGGTGTTATGCCCGGTATCCTTCGTGCAGCGCCCACAGAAAAAGGACGAGCGGCCTGAAGCTTTTCTTGTGCTTCTTTTGATAGGCCAAAAACGTCGGTATATTGAAGATCTTCTGGTATAGAAACGTTTTCCTCTTCTAGGAATGATTTGATATCAGAGTTTTGCCTTTCCAGATAGGGAGCGTATTTTCCTTCAATTTCTACAGCCGACAATGATGCAGCGCTAAATTCACCTAAATGTGGCCAGATCTTGCGCAATATGCTCATATCAATGTTGGGGTGACTCAGTAGTTCAAACCCGTTTTTGCGCTCGCCGTTCATAGATACGGCTACATTGCGTGCAGCAAGCTCATTTGGTGTGGAAGTTAGCTTCTTTAAAGCTTCCAGCAATAAATTCATTTCCCGCTTCTTCGACATAAGAGCGTCCCAACGGTGACTAGACACAACAGAGTTTCTGTAGCCCATTTCAGTCAAGCGCATGTCCGCATTGTCTGAACGCAGCTTCAATCTATACTCCGCCCTGGAAGTGAATAACCTATAGGGCTCAGTGGTTCCTAATGTAACCAGGTCATCTATCATAACACCTATGTATGCATCACTTCTCTTTAGTATGAAATGTTCCTTGCGTGAATCTAGAGATAACGCCGCGTTTATTCCAGCTACAATACCTTGTCCAGCTGCTTCCTCGTACCCAGTTGTACCATTTATCTGTCCGGCAAAGTAGAGGCCTTCCACCCTCTTGGTTTCCAACGTATGGTACAATTCGCGAGGATCTATAAAGTTGTATTCAACCGTGTATCCATGCTGAAGCATAACAGCATTTTCCAACCCGCGTATGCTGTGTAGCATTTCGAGTTGGACCTCTACAGGACATGACGTGGATATGCCATTGGGGTATATGAAATCCGAGTCCAACCCTTCAGGTTCCAGAAATATTTGGTGGCTGTCATGTTGGGGAAACCTCCTAACTTTTTCCTCTATGGACGGGCAGTATCTTGGCGCCATCACATCTAGTAGAGATGAACAGCGAGACCCTGCCAGATGCAAATTGTTTCTTATAATCTCATGAGTACGCTCGTTTGTGTGCGTTAGATAGCACGAAATCTGGGGTAATTTCACACTCTCCGACAGAAAGGAAAAGGGTTCAGGAGGGCAATCTCCCTTCTGTTCGGGTAGTATACCCCAGTTTATGCTATCCTTTTTTATTCTTGGAGGCGTGCCAGTTTTCAGTGTAAGCAACGGAAATCCATGTCTTTTCAAATCGTCTGCAAGCGCCAGGGAAGGTTTTTCTCCGATTCTCCCTGCCTTGTAGCTTGTTGTTCCCACGTGTATTGTTCCGCCCAAAAATGTTCCGGTGGAAATTATAAGCTTTCTCGTGTGTAAAGTGCTCCCATCATCGAGCAATACGGACGACACACGTGGACGACTTTTAGTTTCCTCGACATGAAACCCTGCTACTTCTCCTGATAACAACGTAAGGTTTTCATAATTCTGAACCATGTCCAGCATGGTGTTCCGATAAATCGTCCTATCCGCCTGTGCTCGCGGCCCCCACACTGCTGGCCCTTTGCTTCTGTTGAGCACTGCTGAATGTATGCTAGATTGATCGATGACCCTTCCCATGAGACCATCAAGAGCATCAACTTCTCGCACCACGACGCCTTTTGCAATACCGCCTATTGCGGGATTACATGACATCTGTCCTACCGAACTTATGTTCTGAGTTACCAAAGCTGTGCGGGCTCCAATACGCGCGGAGGCAGCAGCAGCCTCACATCCCGCATGTCCTCCCCCAACAACTACAACGTCATAGTATGACACAATACCCCATTAACAGTCATAAGTCCTAGCTTCAGATGGTAAAAAGTAATATGAGTTGTGTCAAATAGTGCTATCCTTTGAGATGCAGAAAGGTGGTGAGAACATGAATGTCATAATTCTGGCAGGGTACGGGTTAAATTGCGAGGAAGAGACAGCTTTTGCGTTCCGTGAAGCTGGGAGGTACCTGAATGCGAAAGTTGCGTGCAAGGTTGTACACGTAAATGAGCTCATACTAAACCCTACAGTGTTGAAAGAATGCAATATTATGGCGATTCCCGGGGGGTTTTCCTATGGGGATGATACAGGTGCGGGCAATGCATTTGCATTGAAGATTGTGAACAAGTTGGCAGATGTGGTGCAGGAATTTATTGCACGAGATACGCTTATGCTTGGCATATGCAACGGGTGCCAGATATTGGTTAGAATGTTTTGCAGTGATGTGGCGCTTATCGATAATGATTTAGGCAGATATCAGTGTTGTTGGACGCGGTTAAAGCCCTGTAATGATTCTGTGTGGCTTAGAGATATAGACGA
This sequence comes from Anaplasma bovis, assembly GCF_036903315.1. NCBI lineage: Bacteria > Pseudomonadati > Pseudomonadota > Alphaproteobacteria > Rickettsiales > Anaplasmataceae > Anaplasma > Anaplasma bovis. The sequence continues at coordinate 4,300 of NZ_JAWLNY010000063.1, forward strand.
ATTGTATATCCCCATAGCTCACGGGGAAGGGAAATTTCATGCACACGAGAATGTCTGTGTAGAGATGTCAAAAAGGGGGGATATAGCTTTGCGCTATGTCGACACGAACGGTGAATATGCTGAGGGTAAGTTTCCTCATAATCCTAACGGATCAGCATATGACATTGCCGCTCTATCATGCCATGGAGGGAGAACGTTAATGATGATGCCCCATCCCGAAAGGGCGCTATTTTTTACACAGCGCTACGATTGGACTGATATAGCTTGTGAACGTAAGAAAGGGGGAAAATCTCCAGTACTGGATGTATATGCAGATGGATTTAAGCTATTCACCAACGCTGTAAAGTACTTCATGTAGTGTGAAAAAAGAACAGCTCATCTTCTCCTGAATACGATACTTTGCCGCTTGAGTCGATTGTTACATTTCCAGAGGCTATAGCCCGTATTGTTCTTGGGTAGCATATATGTTCAGCTGCTAAAATTCTAGCTGACAGACTATTCACGTCGTCATTGCGAAGCACAGGTACAGCCGCTTGCATTATTATAGGTCCAGAATCCAGTTCTGGATGCACATAGTGCACTGTACATCCTGCTATTTTTACTCCAGCATCAAAAGCCTGTAGTTGAGCTCGAAGTCCAACGAAAGATGGCAGGAGTGAAGGATGTATGTTGATGATTTTGTTGTTCCAGTGAGAGACAAACTCCTGGTCTAAAATGCTCATAAAGCCCGCAAGACACACCAGGTCAACACAATGCTTCTCAAGAATGCTGGAAATGCCTTTCGTATCCAACGGTTTCCTGCTAACCGTAAAAGTGTCCACCCCATAAGTTTCTGCTATCTTCAATCCAGGCGCATTAACGTTGTTAGAGATGACACAAGCCACTTCAGCAGGAAATTCATCACTCATACAGGCTTTTATTATTGACTCCATGTTAGACCCGCGTCCTGAAATCAGTACTCCGAGTCTCAGAACGGTGGATCTTTTCATGCTAACGCCTTTCTTCGTAATATTTGCTTACAAACCTGTTTAGCAGCATAACACCAAACCCACTTGCGCCTCTGGGAGCGACATGAGTTCCCTCCTCGGTCCATGCCACGCCCGCTATATCTAAGTGCGCCCATGCTAACCCATTCACGAAGCGTTGCAAAAACTGTGCAGCAGTTATGCTGTCTGCGCCGCGACTACTTGTGGAGATATTTTTCATGTCTGCGACGGGAGAGTCCATCATCTTGTCGTATGAATCTCCTAATGGCATGGGCCATAGCAT
>NZ_JAWLNY010000064.1:0-5521 GCF_036903315.1 Anaplasma bovis
AGCGCTAGATGATTTTGAAGCACAACTTAACACGCTAGAACTGCCCTTTTCCGCGGAAGATGCCATAAAGCTGGTATATAGGTATAAGGATACGCCTGATATGATGCAGAACGTGCTCTCTAATACATCTGAAGATGCAGTTGCAGTAGTAGAACAATTTATTGCAGATCTTGGTGTACAGGGTATATCAAGAGTGGAAAATGTGCCTTTAGAAACAGGGATTCCTACGGCACGAGATAAAGCGCTAGATGATTTTGAAGCACAACTTAACACGCTAGAACTGCCCTTTTCCGCGAAAGATGCCATGAGGCTGGTAATGAGGTATAAGGATACGCCTTATATGATGCAGAACGTACTCTCTAACACATCTGGAGACGCAGTTGCACTAGTAGAACAATTTATTGCAGATCTTGGTGTGCAGGGTATACCAGGAGCGGAAAATGCGCCTTTAGAAACAGGGGTTCCTACGGCACAGGATAAAGTCAAAAAGGGAGCGATGCGCTTTTTGAAAAAAACTGCTGCAGAAAAGAAGCAGGAGGCTCCTAGGAGCGCACCCGTATCTTATGGATTAGAGTTTCTAATTGATAATCAGCTAGATGAAAGAAATGTGATATTAGCACTTGAGAACAACGGCACCAGAGAAGTAATAGAGTATATCTTCTCAAATGCTACTGATAGTGCTGTTTTAGAGAAGGCATGCAAGAAAATCTCACAGTTTGGTGAAAACGGTGGCAGCTCAATTATGAGCAAGGCCATAGATTCTATACGTGACGTCAGCAAAATAGAGGATTTTTTAGAAGTTATTTTTTCGGTAAAAGACGCCAGGGCGAAAGCAGTGCTTTCTGCTGGGTTAAGCATACATGTCGCCGATTCTGCTCTGGCATGCAAATACGAACAGGTAAAGGCCATAATAGAGTACGAGCCCTCGTGTATATATGGCAACTCACTAAACATTATGGAATTAGCATATACTCAGGGTATAGTGAGATACGGACAAATCCTGAAGGACTTACACAAGCAGATAATAGTGGGGACTAGAAACGGTGATCCAAGATATAAGAAGTGTTATCCCATATTGAGCATAATATACATATCGCAGATTTCTCCTCAAGAAGCGTGCGAGATGCTCCGTGGGCTGCTCCAGTCTGGATATATTCCATCGAAGAGTGATGTCAGGATAATTGAGAGCGTTCCTGGTGATACAGGTGATGCTTTAAGGGACATAGTAAGCAGTCATGATGCGGAACAGGAGGTTATGGGAGATGTACTTTTCTCCGGTGAAGAAGTTTCGCGTACCCTGAATAGTAATGAAGAAGTGATAGAATATGTATTGCGCAATGCTTCAGATAATGCTGCCATAGAAGAGGCATGTGCGACGATGTGTGATTCCAGGTACAATGCTGCTTTTATCATAAGTAGAGTTATAGACTCTATGAGAGACCAAGTTCAGATGGAGAATTTTCTTAACTTGAGTTTGAATCAGCCTGCTGCAAGTATTATGCGAGTGGGTCTTGGGAGCAAGCTCCATACCCAGATGTTGCATTGGGCAAAGCAGGGTTCTTATTCGAAAATTGAGAGCGTATTGAGATATATACCATCTGCTATATACGCCGGCTTAGACGGTGCGAAGCGTCTGGATCTAACACAAATAGCGTTGGAGCAAAATAGGCAAGGTTGTGCAAATATGCTCACAGAATTTCATAAAGAGATATTGCACGGCTTAATGCTGGGCGACGCTAAGTACATTGAATGCTCTTCCCTTATGAGTATAATAAGTATTTCTCGGGTCTCTGTAGAAGAAGCATGTAAGTTGTTGATTGAGTGGAATCAATCTTCAGGGGCCAAGTCAGAACCCTATAAAAAATGGATATTAGACAATGCGCCTCCTAGAGCTCGGCCGGCTTTATATAATGCCTTATATGCTCATACTGAAGTGGGTATAGCTCATGGAGCTGTAGCTGCTGAACAGCCTAATGAAGAAAATAAAGCTAGTTTAGTTCCTACTGAAGCGCAAGATCCCGACACTTCGAAACCAAATGAGCCTTGGAGGCTTACTTCTTACGTTGGAAAAGTTCAATCGTCCATAAGTAATAGCATACCTAATGTGAGTGACACTATCTCTCAAGCGCTAAGCACGGGCAATATCTTGTATAATGTTGGCGCTTTTATGGGGAGGAGGTTAGCTAGTAAAGCTATAAATGCTATAACACATCATCCCACAGTGGTTTCTACATATGACAATACAAAGGCTATGATGGGAGCAATCTTATCGCCATTTAATAATAACGATCTTGAAAGCCGATTTATTGCTCAAGTAAAAGGAACGCGAGAAACTTTAGGTAGGGATTTGTCTGCAAAAGAAGCGCTCAATTTACTTACACAGTTTGGACGCGACGTTACTGCTAATACAGTGTTGGGTGTATTGCTAAATACTTCTACAGAAGCCGCTAAGGAAGTAGCTAGGAGAATATTTGATCAGGGAAAAGATGGAATCATTGCAACTGTAGCTATTGCCAATACTAAAGATCCTGACGGAGTTAAGAACTTATTATGTGTTGTATTTGACATAGTGGATAGCGATCTTGCAAAGAGGCAGATTTCTCAAGTCTTGAGTAAACATCTATTTGATTCGGTAAGAAAGGGTGGTTATTTGAAGATTGAGAGCATACTAAAGTATGATCCTTCCTACTTATACGAAACTGAAGGAGGGAAAGATCTCATGGAGACAGCTTTGGACTCAGGCAGGAGACGTGATGCAAATATGCTCAAGGAATTTCATAAGGAAATAGTGAATGACTACATAGAGGGCAGAAATGAGTATGAGGGCTGCAGCGCATTAGCAAGCATAGCATATGTTTCAAAAGTTTCTGCAGCAGAAGCATGCGAAATGCTTGATGCATTGATGGAGTCTGGGTATGAAATGACGGCAAATTTGAAGAAATGGCTGCGCGAGAATTTCCCCAGAGATGCCCATGCAGCATTGGATGCTGTATTTGAGAAGAGAGCCAATGGGGCTGAGGATAAATTTAAAGTTGGTAGGACGATACCTTCTGACGCAAGAAGTACACAAGATTCTGATATAAGTGATGATGAAAGTGCAGCATCAACAGTTTCAACGCGAATTGTTGATTCGGCTGATGAGACGCAAGACGAAAAAAGCTCCCAAAGAGTTGGCAGCATGGTGAAGAGTGTTACGGCTATGAGGGTAAGTGCTCGTAATGGAGCAGATAAAGTCAGGTAACCCCGCACTCGGTTACTACAATTCCTTATTTTATTTACTAATTATGTAGCTCTGTGTATAGTGTGGCGTGTATTATGCCAAAATTAATATAGAGGGAAGAGTGTTTAGTGCGGGGAGTATAAGGGATGCTACAGAAGTTGATGAGCCAACGAGTGAACTCATGGCTATGAATGCTGGAAGAAATTTAGGAGGAAGAATTTTTCAGCGTTACGTTGTGCACAATTTTTTTAAGTCGTTTGACAGTGCACATGTATTTGAGCAATACAGATCCAGGCATATGTCTGAATACAGTGTAGTACTGGAGATAAGTAATGCAACTAGATCAGATAGGCGATATCTTTTTGACATATTTAGCTTCTGTCCGGAAAAGCGTATTTGTTTTGCGCAGGAAAGGGAGGTTTCTGAGGAAGTTCTGCTTGTTGTGGGTTCCAGGAAGTATGTAAAGGCTAGCGATTATGCTGTGGGTATACAAGCGGGTAAAGTAGAAGAAAGCTCTTTAAATTCTGAACTTCCTACAATCGTCTATAGTATTAGATTTCATAATAGTTGGAAATTGGCTGTCGAAAGTCGTAACAACGTATTATTGATTTGCGAAGAATACGGGGCAGATAATCCTAAAGCTTTGTTCAGAAGTTTTATTAATACCGGTCTTACTTTCTATATTCCCTATTACAAAGTTAGTGTGCCAAGAACATATGAAAATCTTGTTTCCCTGATGTTTTCCTATGAGGTGGTTGGTAGCAAAAGAGAGTACAACGGAGTACTTGTACGTTACCTACAGTATTATCATAAAGCCTTGCAAGATTATGTGCATAGGGTTGGATACAGTGTTTATATTGACCAGGAATTTATAGATAACCCTACGGGAGCAAGATTTGCTGCAGATTTACTCATTAACTATGTGAACTTTGAGCGTAGTATAAAAGCGCATTCTGACAACGAGCGCTACAGAGATCTTTTTCTGTTCTGTGATGCTGCGTGTGGAATCGCAAGGAGGGAGGTAACTAATATTCCAGAAGACCAAGATAGTGGCGAGGCATTGGATAATTTATGCGCGATATACGTCTTAACGTGTGATGATAGAAAGTATTTTGTTGATAAAGTTGAAAATTTGTATGGACGTTTTTTAGAAGCGATGATCACATTTAACCGTCACTATAGGGCGATTTCAGTTATTCAAACATATATGAACATGCTTTCGGTAGAGATTGGTAACAGGCAAGGCATTATTATACCGGAAGTAGTGCCAAGGTTACGCGAGAGCATACGAGCAGTTATAGGAGTATTTACTAAATCAAGGTCGGGGCCTTCTTGGATAGAGGAGATTGCACGTATGTACGAAAATGGTAGTGAAATAGAGCAAGAGACTATAGCAGCTATATCTATGGCTGCTATAGGTAGCGCGCTCTCCTTAGGGGATAGACTCATGTATATTCCGCACTATAGGAGCATGTTCTTCACATATCAGAAACGTAGAGATTTTGTTCGATCTGGGTGTGTTTTAAGCGAGGACAATTCCGCAGCTATGTTTGATACTATCAGGAATGGAGCGGTTTTAGGTCTAATTATAGCGCACGCTGTTGTTTATGAAATAGAGCAACTACATCGCATGGGGTACATTCCAAAGCCGATAGGGGTTATGCCATCAGTGACGGACAGGGAGAACCTCATAAAATTATGTGACGATTTACTGCTTAATGCTTCTAGAATAGGGAAGTACTCTAACCATAAAACACTGCTCAGGAATTTAGTTCGTGAGCAGATTAGCGGAGTTCATTGTGCCCCGAAAGTAGAAAAATTTGTTAGAGTATATGGAAAAAATGATAGAGCGCAACGACGAAGGGCTACTAGACCACAGGAAGAAGTTTCTACTTCTGCTTCTACTTCTGCCTCTACTTCTACCTCTACTATATGCGAGGATACCGCTTCTGCAGCTGCAGACAATGTGATAAACAGTGCGTTAGAGGATGCGCGTACGGAAAATGTGGTTTCTCCAAACAAAGAGAGAGTGGGAGAAGCGAAATAAGTAAGAATTCATCTGCTAAGTTGAAATATGCAGCCAGTATTGTTTTTGAATGGCTGCTGCATGTTTCTTTGCCCTGTGTATGATTTTCACAAGCTCGTTAGAGCGTGGTGCAATAGTTGAGTTCAAATTATGTGATGCGCAGTTTATAGGCGATAGCAGCGTTGTCGGGAGTATTCTATTAGTTGCCGGTCTGCCGGTCATTGCCTAAAAACACAGCTTAGAGTTGTTAACCGCGTATTAAACGTCGATTGCTT
>NZ_JAWLNY010000065.1:0-5237 GCF_036903315.1 Anaplasma bovis
CCTTGGTTTAGTAGCACAAGTTTAGTTGTTGTGCCATAGTGGGCCAGGTGTTATGAAATTACACCTTTAAAAAAGCAAATTGCTTCCTTGAGGTGCCCTTCTGTTGTTATGACATCGCTAAATAGATAGAATATGAGGCTGTAACACTTCAAAATAATTATAGCCCTAGGGCTTTTTTAAAAGCCAAGACCATTTTTCGATTTAACAGCACAAAGTTTAATCGTTGAGTTCTACTGGAAGTAGGTACTATGCGATTACACCTTGAAAAAAGCAAATTGCTTCCTTGAGATGCTCTTCTGTTATAGTGGTACTGCTAGACAAATCAGAAATAGTCCTCGAAACTTTAAGAATCTTTGATGAATCTCTACCCGACAGATTACCCTCCTTTAACGTATACTCAAATAACTTTTTTGCTCCTTCGTTAAGGGCAGAAAGTACAAAATTCTCCATGTCATTTGCAGAAAGTGCCGCATTACTTTTGTCTCTTCCACCATATCTACTATCCTGCAGAAGCCTTGCTTGCATGACCCTTGTCTTTATAGACTCAGAACTCTGGTTCTCGCAATTCATCAATGTGGAAAACTCGCTTACAGCATTAACTTCAACTTTGATGTCTATTCTGCTCATTATGGGACCGGAAATCCTTTGAATGTATTCTGTAGCGCACTTTGGGGCCCTCACGCATCTTTTTCGTGCATTGTGTAAGTATCCACACTTACATGGATTCATTGCAGCTATTAGTTGAAAGTTTGCTGGGTATGTAACATGAGCATGTGCTCGTGATATTACAACCTTTTTGTCCTCTAAAGGCTGCCTTAAAGACTCTAATACTGATCTTGAAAATTCTGGCAATTCATCGAGAAATAAAATGCCATTATGTGCCATAGTAATCTCTCCAGGTGTAGCACGTATTCCTCCTCCAATCATTGCTACCATAGAGGCAGAGCTATGTGGTTCCCTAAAGGGCCTTGATGTTGACAATCTTTCTACGCCACCACCCGTAATACTGTGGATCACATTTACAGATATAATCTCCTCTACACTTAAATCTGGAAGGATACCTGGTATTCTTTTCGCTATCATAGATTTTCCAGTACCTGGCGGGCCTATCATGAGTAAATTGTGTCTTCCTGCCGCGGCAATCTCTGATGCACGTTTTGCAATCACTTGTCCTTTCACATCCCTCATATTTGGAATTATAGGAGAAGAATCTTCGCTATCAAACTTTGCAATACCTGTATCGGTGGCATGAAAATGGACAATTTCATCGCTATCTAAGCTATTCTCATTGTCATTTAAGAAATCTATAAGCGTCGTAAGATGTTTGGGGCTCACTACATCAATCCCACCTATCAAAGATGCCTCTTTTGCGTTGCAATACGGAGATATTATGCCCTTACCTATTTTTCTGGCACTTGCTGATGCAGCGAGAATACCTGACACTGCAACTATGCTACCATCCAAAGAAAGCTCTCCCAGAATGATATACGTAGAGAGCTTCTGTACATTCTTAATCACACGCATTACTGCCAAAATAGCAGTTGCTATAGGAAGATCATAATGGCTCCCCTCTTTATACAAATTTGCAGGAGATAAATTCACAGTGATCCTCTTTGAGGGAAGAACAGCGTTTACGGATGAAAGAGCAGCTCTTATCCGCTCTCGAGACTCAGCAACTACTTTATCAGGCATACCAACTATGTGAAACGCCGGGATACCATTAGAGATATGTACCTGCACAGAAACATCTATTGTACACACTCCTACGAAGGCTACAGTGCTTACGCTTGCCAACATTAATCATCCACTTCAATTATGAGTCATTCTAAACAAAATGACGAAATTTTCTACAATAAAAGTTAATAACTTAATATTTAGCTAAGTTGTATGTAATCAGATATGGTTGTTAAGCGCTTCACTCCAAAAATAAGTGATGGAAATTAAACTAGTGCTTTAAGAAAGTGAAAATTTTTAAAAACATTTCACTATCAACCACTTAACTTGTACAATACCGGGCAGTGTTAGGCTTTACAGGATCTCATGACCTCAACACACCACATGGCTTCTTGTTCTATCAGATACTGTCTACGTATTCTTGCGGGAGTAGTAGTAACATTGGTTTATGCAGACAATGCAAATTGTGCAGGGCTTCCTAGTATCAGCAATTTGGCTGCAGATTTGACATTCAGTTGCGGGATTTACAGGGAAGAAGAAGGATTTTTGCTCAATATGCCTTCTCGTGATAACCCTAAGAAAAGTATATCAGCAGAGGATAGCACTGCTGACCTTCCTTCCACTGAAGGTACTGCTATTTCTTCAGTACAGAGATCTACAAAAAGCGCTTCTACCATCAATTATAATGCGAAAGCCAGTGTGGGTTATGCTCTAGGTATAGGTGATGTTAATAAGTTTATTATAAGAGCCGGATACGCATATGCTGCGGAACACATAGGGTATGACCTCCTTAAGAACATCAAAAAGAAGATCAAGGCTCATGCCTATCCATATGCATTGTTACAATGGGAACGCAAAGGCATCCTATTTATGCAAAACATGTCTATGGATTTGGGCCTTCTTATTACTGATGAGCGTAAAATGGGCAAACGAGAGTTTCCAATTGTAAGGGCAGTAGCAGGGCTTAAATACAGGATGGGAGACCTTACCAATATATATGCAGGATTACAGATAGAAACATACCCCAAAATGATGCTCGGGGATGAGCAAAGCATACATAACAGTCTCAGTTTAGTTATAGGAACTGAATTATCATTATAGTCACCATATATAGCTTATCTGAAAGTAGTTATATTGTTGAATTTAACTTTTGAGTTTTATGCTCATAATGGTATATGGAGTTTGTGTTCAAACTCTTGATTTCTAGTGACATTTCCACCTTTAGATTGTAACCAAACTAACATTGAAAATTTTCGATTGAAGAGTGCACGCCAGCATATAATTGAAGAGTGCGCGCCAACATAGAATTGACACATGTATCTACATATTCCCTTGACTAAATGTTGTTTTCATGATACGTATATTGGCGTGTGTTGTGGGGTTTGCATTCTCTTGTAAGGCGTGCATTCCTAAGCCAGATACAGTGCGTCTAAGGTTACCATAGTGAGAAGCATCGTACAAAATGTGGCAAGTGCCGTTAGTGGCGTTGCGCATGTGGATTTGCATGTGTACAACGAGGTTGTGGTTCGTGCTGTACTGCGCTCCATATACAGGGGTGCAGCTCCGAAGTACACTGTGAAGACAAAAAAGAAGTTTGGTAATACCCTCTATTCCCACGAAGTGGATACTCCTGGTCTTTTCACCTCTATACCTGTCATGCGGGAGCATTATGCTGCGGCTATGCTCAAGAAGCGTATGTACGATTCCACTGGTAACAATGTTCTCTTGGATTCCGTATGCCGGTATATCGTCTCTATCTGTGCTTTTATACCAGAGTACGTTGATGATATGATCCGTTCCATAGACGCTATAACCAGGGGATGTGAGTTTCTTGATATTGTTGAACACATCGCGTCTAGAATGCAGGAACTCTTTCAAGGCCGAATGGCTACTTCTCCTAGTCTATGGATAAATTGGGGTAAACTCCATGCTATCTACTACGACAGACTCTATGAGAAAGCTTACAACACAATGTCTGATGATAGCATCGCTATGGTGGCATATGCTATCTTCTCTGGAAGAGCATGTTCTGAGCTAACTAAACTGCGCGATGAGTTACAAGGAATATTTTCTGAGAGCTCTGTAATAGCAACAGAATCTGCTCCTGATATTCTCATGAAGCTTGCCCTACTGGCAAATTTTAGTGTGGGGCTTTCTAAGGACTTCCGCGTTCATGTCTCTCGTGCGGTTATGAATTTGCGCGGGAAGAGCCCGAGTGTATCTATGCTAATACGTCCTAGATCGATCTTAAGGTCTCTTTCTGCCGCCTTGCCCCATAATCTACAGGATGCTGTGAACGACACGATTAGGAATACCTGTCTTGTTAACGCTGAAATGTTGTTACTCTCGTCCATGTTATTTGGGAATACTATTGCTATTTCCGCTGATAAGATTGGAGGATTGGTGCTGGATAGCGGGGATTGGATTTATTGTTTCTCCACAAAGTTTTCTTTCCCACTACTTAGAGAAGCGTCTCATAACGATTTCACAGGTGATTTCTTAACCAGCAAGATTGCGCAGAACTTGATTGATTTGTTGATAGAAAGTCACCATTTACGTGAGCGTTGTAGCTTTCATGTGTCTTACAGCAAGTTGGCTGAGGAGGTTAGAGATCTAGATTGCAGAATGGAAACAGAAGAGTTAGCTGAGGTCATGCTGCAAAATATATGCGAAGCCCTATTCGAAGTAGAGCCATCTGGAGTTGAGATTTACGGAAAGTTGAGGATGCTGGTGAGCCTCTTCGGGGACAGAATAAAGTTCCTTAGGGCATTTGTTGACAGTCCAGACTATAAGCATCTAGCAGACTTTTTAGTTCAGTCTAATGCTGTTGATAGCTATGCTGACTTTGCTAATTACCTAATAAAAAAGAGACGCTTGGCGAAGGAAGTCGCTGACGGTCTGGTAATGGAGCAAAAAAGGAGGCAGTATAAGTTTGTCTCAGCTGTGGGAGAAGTTGCCAGTGTAATAGTGGTTATCGCGGGCATGTCTGTCGTGCTCTCATCTTTCTACTGCATGTATACAAAAGACCACAGCGGGGCTTCGTTTGCCTTGCTATCACAGATGTTTTCTCCAAAGTATATTGAATCACATGTTCATGTTCTCCTGATAGCGGGCATAGTGGTTACTATCTTGGGATTCTTGTTGCTTACCGTATCCTGGATATCAAGCACAAGACTTTACAAGAGTAAGATCGGTGCGGGAGGAGAGTTGAATGTTAGTGGCACTGTTGGTGGTGGCAAAGAGATTAAGTGTAAGTTTGATAAGAAGGAATACCTGTTGTCAATACCTTATACCTCTGTAGATCTCACCTCTGTAGGATTCGTGCCTGGCCGCAATACTAGTAGGAGGCTGGGGGCTTCTGTTACGGAACTTGAGCTAGGGTGGAAATCTGCTGCTCCATTGGGTAGACCTCTTGGTTATAGGGACGCGGGGGGTAGTGGCGTAAGATATATACAACCGAAGGTGGGATATCCTGAAGATGATATTGATTTAAGTAGTAGGAGAGCCATAGCACGAAGTCATAATGAGGGTCTTAGAGACATTGGTGGTGTTCCGGCTATTAC
>NZ_JAWLNY010000066.1:0-4534 GCF_036903315.1 Anaplasma bovis
CGCCTTTTGCGTCTAGAACTCGTAATGCTTTTGTTAGATCAGACGCGCCTACCTTGTTGCTTACAGTTTTTCCTACTCCTATCACCAGTATTGCCTTATCACCGTTTATAGTGCTTAAGACAAAAATCTTATTCTGGCGTTCTTGAGTGGATTCCACGAAGTCTACTATTGCTTCCACGGAAACATCCGTTGACCTTCCGCAATGAAAAGTGATTTCATCAGTCAATGGTGTAGTATGGATCTCGCTCTTTATCATACTGCGCCATGTATTGGCCAACTTCTTGTTTAAGTCTAGTTTTTCCTGCTGCAACCCTTTTACTTTGTCTATTATCCCGCAAACAGGTACGCCCAACTGTTCTGCTATTTGCCTAAGATAACTTTCATCTTTCCTTATGCTATTAACTACATAGCTGCCGGTAATTGCCTCAATCCTACGTACGCCTACTGCAACACTGGATTCCGAAATAATCCTGAATGCTCCTATATCTCCGGTAAATCTAACGTGAGTTCCGCAGCACATTTCTTTCGACCCACCCATTTTGACTACACGTACATCATGATCACTGTACTTTTCTTCAAAGAGTCCTATAGCCCCCTCCTGCATCGCTTCCTTGAGAGTGTAGTGATCTATAAACACAGGATCGTTGGCAACAATCCTCCTATTTACCTCATTCTCAATCATTAGTATCTGCTCCTTAGTTAACGCAGACGAGTAGCTAAAATCGAATCTAAGTTTTTCTTCAGCAACAAGTGAGCCACGTTGGCATACGTCACTATTTATGAGCGTACGTAGTACATCATGCAATATGTGGGTTGCAGAGTGATTTGCCCTGAGACTTTTTCTTCTCGATTCATCAATCGCTGCTTCTACTATATCACCTAGTTTGAGACGCCCTTTTTTTACTAAACACTCATGCACATGCAAGCAATCAGCAGCTTTTTTAGTGTACAAAACTTCCACTATAGTTTGACAATCTGGATTTGAATTACCAGACACTTTTGTTAAGAAGCCTCTATCCCCCTCTTGCCCTCCTGATTCTCCGTAAAACGGGGACACATCAAGCAATACAAAGACCTCGTCTCCCTCATCTGCATGAAGTACTTCTTGCCCATTACTTATAACAGATAAAACAGTCGCCTTAGTCTTGTTATTTGTATATCCAACAAATCTCGTACCCTTGTGCTGTGAGGACAGGCTCTTCCATAATTCTGACATTGAATCACTTTTAAACCCTACCCACTGCTTACGAGATCTATCTTTCTGTTCCCTCATGCATCTGTCAAAACCCTGCATGTCAAGCGTGAGCTCTCTTTCCTTCGCCACATCTATGGTGATGTCTACAGGGAAGCCGTAAGTATCGTACAGCTTGAACGCAACATCCCCCGGCAATACTTTTCCAGCACCAAGACTTTCTATCTCCTTCTCTAGTAAAACAAGTCCCTTTCTCAGGGTCTGGGCAAATCCCTCTTCTTCTAGTTTGAGCACAGATACTATCGACTGTTCTGCCCTCACTATCTCGGGATAAACATCTCCCATATACGCAGCACTGCCCTTGGTCGTCAATATGGGAACAACTTCGTGTACGGATAATTTCTGGTTATTCAACTGGTATGCGTATCTCACGGCCCTCCTTATGATACGTCTTAGAACGTAATTTCTCCCCTCGTTGCCCGGTACAAGACCTTCTGCAATTAAAAATGCAGCTGCGCGTACATGATCTGCTATTACTCTATGCGCAATTGCGGCATGAGGATTGTTTGGATTTCCGAAAACACTGCAGGATTTTTCTATGATGGCTTTGAACATATCTATCTCATAATTATCATGCACACCTTGCATGACTGCAGAGATTCTCTCCAAACCCATCCCAGTATCTATGCATTTGCTCGGCAGTGGATGCATTTTCCCTTCTTCGTCTTTAAAGAATTGCATGAATACCAAGTTCCATATCTCTGTGAATCTGGCTCCATCGCAATCTTTAGTACCTGGGAGACCACCCTCTATATGTTCTCCATAATCATAAAAAATCTCAGAACACGGCCCACACGGACCTGTGTCACCCATGCTCCAAAAATTGTCACTTGTTGATATTTTTATAATCCTGCTCTCTGGAAATCCGGAGACTTTTTTCCATATGTCAGTTGCTTCTTGGTCTTCGCTATATACTGTGATCCACAGATTATTTTTATTTAGGCCAAGCTCCTTCGTTACAAAATTCCACGCAAGCTCTATTGCAACATCTTTAAAGTAGTGACCGAAGCTAAAATTTCCCAGCATTTCGAAAAATGTATGATGTCTGTTGGTATATCCCACATTTTCCAGGTCGTTATGCTTCCCCCCTGCTCTAACGCACTTTTGGCTTGATACAGCAGTTTTTACATCACTTTTCCCAGATACGAATGCCTTTTTAAAGGGAACCATACCCGCATTCGTGAACAACAAGGTAGGATCTTCCGTAATGAGTGGCGCCGAGGGAAAATGTTTGTGTCCGTGTTTTATGAAAAAGTCTAAAAACAGCTTCCTGATATCACCCACAGAAATATTCTTCATACTGGAACTTAAAGTAATGTACAAAATATTGCTTAAGTATTAGCATACCATAAGGGACTTTACTAATGGGAATTAGTGCAACTATGACGATTTCCTTGGCTACAATCTTGGTTATTTTGTCTGTAGTGTATATAGCAGGGCAATGGGTGTGCTTTGGGGAAGTTAAAATGCCTTCCTTGTACATGTACCTAACCGTAGGATCGTCATTGTGCCTCTTGTTCCTATGCGTACAAGATAAGGGATCCTTCGTGATGATAATCGCGGCATTATTGGGTGCCTTTATATTGCTAATAAAGTACGGAGGTAAGGAACGAAGAATTTTACGTTACGCAATGTTCGCATCTACTGCTGTATCGTTTGCAGTGGTGATTTGCATACTAGTGTGCTTGGCTTACAAGTCAATATTGTTCTTCAGCGAAGTCCCATTGTCCAACTTTTTGTTTGGCACCACATGGAACCCAGATTCAAGACTAATAAATGGCAATCTTGTAGGCTCTTTTGGTATACTGCCACTCCTTAGTGGGACACTTCTCATAGTGATAGTGTCAATAACCATTGCGCTTCCTATAGGGCTATTGTCAGCTATATATGTTAGCGAATATTCGGACAAGAAAGTTCGTAGGGCTTTTAATACCTTATTAGAGATACTATGTGGCATACCAACGGTGGTGTACGGATACTTTGCAGTAGTTTTTCTATCCCCTAATATTAGGCGCTTGGCAGAATTTTGCGGGTTAAATGCAAAATCGGAGAATGCCCTAGTGGCTGGGCTTGCAATAGGCATTATGCTGCTTCCATTTATAACTCTATTGATAGAAAGCGCATTAAGATCAGTGCCAAAAATATTACGCTACGGTTCTATGGCACTAGGGGCTACACGCTCAGAAACCACTTGGCACATAGTGATTCCGTACGCACTTCCAGATATTTGTAGCTCGGTGATATTGTCAATATCGCGTGTCATAGGGGAAACTATGATTGTTCTAATGGCTGCAGGCGTAACTGCAAATTTGACATTTAATCCTCTGCATTCTATCACGACAATCACCGTCCAGATTGCGACTATACTTACGGGCGATCAAAACTTTCAAAGTATACAAACATCCTCTGCCTATTCACTCGGATTGACACTTTTCGTAATAACGTGGATATTGAATCTTGCCGCAGCACATATAACGAGAAAGACTCGCACATCACGCAGTAATGCTTGTTGATATAGTTTCATACATGAAAAATAAGCTTGCCTTAATTCCCGTAATAGGCGGAGAACTGGAGTTTCAGATACTGGGGATTGAGGATAGAGACCTTGGTGATTGGGGTACGGAACTTGCTCTGCAGTTAGAATCGTTACAATGCGATATACTAAAAGAGAGTTCAAAATATCAATACGAACTGCGCATACACCACGGTACGGATATTGAAAAGTTTATAGATACCGTCACGGTAGCAAAAGAGAAGGTTCTAGAATTCGTCAACAGAAGTGGAGGCACTGCAGATTTTTCAGCTAAACCTGATATTAATGCAGCAGGAAATGCATTCCATGTGCATGTTAACCTCCTGGATAATACCCACTGCAACGTGTTCTCAAAAAGTGCCAATGGTAGCATGAGTACATATTTAAGTTACTCTATAGGAGGGCTTTGTGCTTATATGAAGGAACATTTGGTATTTTTTGCTCCCCACGCACATTCTTACCTGAGATACGTACATGCGGATATACACACCCCCACTACAATCAGTTGGGGAGGCAACAATAGGAGTGTAGCACTGCGCCTTCCAGATACCACGTTGTCACCACAAAATTGCAGAATAGAACACAGGGTTCCGTGCTCTGATTGTAATTATGAGAATGCAGTTTCAGCGATACTTTTTGGAATAATACAGGGCATAGAAAACAACATCCTGCCTCCTGAGAGAACATTTGGAGTGGCATCCGATCCACTTTATAATCTAGAGAAGCTTCCACAAAATCTTGAAGATGCC
>NZ_JAWLNY010000067.1:0-4528 GCF_036903315.1 Anaplasma bovis
GAGCCTTGGCTTCAATCTGCCGTATCCGCTCCCTGGTAACGTTAAACAGCTTACC
This sequence comes from Anaplasma bovis, assembly GCF_036903315.1. Lineage (NCBI taxonomy): Bacteria > Pseudomonadati > Pseudomonadota > Alphaproteobacteria > Rickettsiales > Anaplasmataceae > Anaplasma > Anaplasma bovis. The sequence goes on from NZ_JAWLNY010000067.1 coordinate 56, forward strand.
TACCTCTTCTAACGTGTGGTCCTTGCCTCCCTTTCCTATCCCAAAGCGCATACGCAATATACGCTCCTCTTTCGGAGTCAAAGTAGAAAGAACTTTCGTCGTAATCTCGCGTAGATCCGCAAGAACAGCAGCGTTTTCAGGCTTCACAGCACGCTTATCCTCTATGCAATCACCAAACGTGCTACTGTCATCATCGCCAATTGGACTTTCCAGACTCACAGGGTCTTTCACTATTTTCATCACCTTGCGAATCTTCTCAACGTTGATATTGAGCTTTGCAGATAACTCTTCCAGAGTAGGCTCCCTACCTATCTCGTGCAGCATCTGTCTAAGAGTGCGATTTATCTTGTTTACAGTTTCAATCATGTGAACAGGGATCCTGATTGTACGTGCCTGATCTGCTATAGCACGCGTTATCGCTTGCCTTACCCACCAAGTAGCATAGGTAGAAAATTTGTAACCGCGCTTGTAGTCAAACTTATCTACAGCCTTCATTAGACCGATATTGCCTTCCTGTACGAGATCCAAGAATTGCAATCCACGGTTTGAATATTTCTTTGCGATAGACACCACAAGCCGCAAATTCGCCTTTATCATGTCCTGCTTCGCCTTGTTAGCAGTGCGCTCATGCTTTTGAATTTTTGCAACTAAAGCCTTAAACTCCCCAGGCGCATCCTCATTAGAGAGCAGCTTAACCCTGTTTAACATGCCTATTATCGTTTCCGACTCTTTATCAAGTAATTCCTTCCACTCAGGTGAAGCATTCACGTATTCACCAATGGTGTTATTATTGTACGCTTCGAGAAAGCTCTTGCGGTCTACCCCATAACTCTCAACTAAAGATAAAAGCGAAGCCTCCTCCGCAGCTATGGATTTGCTAAGATTGTATATTTTCTGTGTCACAGACGAGACAGCGGAGTCACTCAACTTCATTTGGGAAACCATTTCCCATATATTGTCATGTAGCTCATTATACAATTTTTCGTCGTATACTCCCTTCTCCCTTCTAATCTTTTTCATCTCCAGGATTTTCTCTGCAGACTCTATAGTCGCATCAAGAATAGATATCACTTTGGGTAGAAGAGCATTTTCCATTTCAAGGATAGAAGCGTTTCCTGCGTTGGATTCATCTTCCTCTTCGTCATCTTCATCGCTGTCGTCACTGTCTAGGGGTGGATCAGCTACGTCGTCCGAGTCTTCCTCAATGATGTCCTCTCCAAACTCATCTTCTTCTGCTTCAGGATTGCTGCTTCTATAATTTGCATCGATATCAATAAGATCTCTAAGCATGATTTGTTGGTTTACTAAATCATCCCTCCAGGACATAAAAGTGCGGAGTACTAATGGAGCCTCAACCATGCACCTCAACATGTTTATTTTTTCGGCCTTTATCCGCTTTGCAATCTCAATTTCGCCTTCCCTTGATAAAAGCTCAACAGAACTCATCTCACACAGATACATGCGTATCGGATCATCAGTTTGACCAAAATCCCATGACCTAATGCCAGACTCATCGTCCTCATCTTTTGTTATGCTGTCCTCGGGTGGCGATTCTGCCTCGTCTTCATCACTCTGCTCTAATACACTAATACCTGAATCCTGTAGAAGCGATATAGTCTCATCTATACTGTCTGAGGAAACCACATCATCAGAGAGTGCATCATTAAGATCATCGAAGGTTATTATTCCGCCTTGCTTTATGCCTTTAGTTATGAGATTTCTAACAAGCTCTTTGTCCATCAACAAATCCCGAAAAGGAAAATAAAAAACTATTGTACGCAGCGCGACTTTTCACGTAACAGCACAAACAACGAGCACGCAAAAAGGCCAGCTCACGCCCACAGTAGAACACAGCTAAACGCCAGAGCGCTGCTATCTCGAACGCAATACCGATACAAGATAATAGGCAAAGTCCTAACACATATTAAACCAAGTGTCCAATAATTTACTACAATTCACTACTCGCTATCTACAACAGGGTTATTTTGAAAAAACGCTGTTAACTTCTCCCTAACTTCTACAGGATCATCGAGCATATTTATCTGTGCTCTAAAGTAGGAAGATCCGCTGTGCGAGGTACTATACCAACCTATATGCTTTCTAAGTATCTTCACTCCCAAACTTTTGCCGTAATAGTCTAAAGTGTTGTCATAGTGTTCCAGAATTATTTTAAGTTTTTCCTCTGAAGAGGGTTCTTTTTGAATGCTGCGTGTTTTCAAAAAATGCAAAGCCTGCCTTATAAGCCAAGGTTTCCCATATGCACCTCTTCCTATCATCACTCCATCAGCTTTTGAGATCTCTAAGGCGTCTACTACATTTTTCATAGTCCGTATGTCACCATTGGCTATTACAGGTATTTTGACGCATTCTTTTACCTGTCTAATAAACTCCCAATCTGCTACTCCGCTAAACATCTGAGATCTCGTACGTCCATGTACTGTTATCATTTGAATGCCCACATCCTCAGCTATTTTTGCGAGTTTTGGCGCATTCAGATTATTCATGTCCCATCCCATTCGCATTTTAACTGTAACAGGCACCTTTACAGCTTTGACTACGCTTTCCATTATGCTACGTGCATTTTCTTCATTCCGCATAAGTGCAGATCCCGCATATCCATCCACAACCTTTTTTGCAGGACATCCAAAGTTTAAGTCTATGGATTTCGCTCCCATATCAGCACAGAGGAGTGCTGCTTCCGCCATTATTTCAGGAGTACACCCCGCAAGCTGCACAGAAGTATTCTCACATACTTCCGACTTTTGCATGCTCTGACGTGTTTTGAGTATCATAGCTCTACTTGCTATCATTTCCGATACTAGCAGCCCTGCCCCTAACTTTCTGACCATGGACCTAAACGGAAAATCCGTTACACCCGACATAGGTGCAAGTATCACTGGGTATTCTGAGATGAAATGTTTCATCACTGTGTGTGATACACTATACTGGAAGAGTGCGAATGATAGACTGCAATTTCACGCATAGCAATACTTAATTTAGTAAATATTTCGGTGAACTCATTATTAAATTTAAAAAGCTTGATACACCGATATCGAGTAAGGGTTCCTGCAAAAGTGAACTTGTTTTTGCACGTAGTTGGCAAGACTTCAAGTGGGTATCATCTTCTAGAATCGGTTTTTGTGTTCGTTGCTCTCTACGATACACTCGAAATCACCGTAGGATCTGAAAAGAAGGGAATAAACTTCGTTAAAGCAGATACTGTATGCAAGCACAATAACACGATCCAGAGATCTATAGATCACATAATGGCAGTGCGTAGTGACATTACCAGCAACGTGTATGTGAGGGTGTTTAAAAACATACCGGTATCTGCCGGCCTTGCAGGGGGATCTGCTGATGCTGCAGGTATAATAAATCTTCTTGGAAAGTTGTGGAATATAGGTGAGCACGATATTGAAAAAGTTGCACTGAAGGTTGGTAGCGATGTTCCCGCATGTATAAAATCTAAAACAGCCTTTGTAAGCGGCACAGGAGAGAATGTAGAGTGCATATCTGATGCTTTTTTACCTAAACACATCTTGCTAGTAGGGCCCAATGTGGAACTAAAGACAGAAAATGTGTTTTCTGCTTACAGTGGGAAAAAATTTTCTATGAAGATAGGTAGCTTACAGCAAAATTATGATGAGTGGATGTACATTATGAAGCATTCTCGGAATGATTTGGAAGACGTTGCGATTTCTATAATTCCGGAGATTGGCAAGATATTGAATGTACTCAATGCTTTAGATGGATGCTTTATAGCTAGAATGAGCGGCAGTGGCTCAATATGCTTTGCGCTATTCCATGACGAAGAGCTGTCAAACAAAGCTGCGAATCATCTGAAATCAGCCCATAAAGAGTGGTACGTATACAAAACCGAAATTCTCACTACAGGCGCGCAAGAAGCAGAGGCGTTTTAAAATACAAGTGTCAGCCAATATTATGTTGCTTTTTCAGCATACACTGCGGGAGTGCTATAAGGGCGCAGCTTTCCCATGCGAAGTATAGCCTGTTCATCTAACTGTTGTGTGGTTTTCAGTATCACTATGCACTTCAGCTGTGCTTTTTTTATTCAACTGAGCGAGTACTGTACTAGATGGTATAATGAACTCCTGCCGTACTCTTGTTCAAACTTGGCAGCAATTACTGCGTAGATGAAACACAGAGTTTGTATATAACTTAGTGTCCTGTTTCTTCCTTCAGTTGTGATTTGATTCAGTCCAGGAAATTTTCAGCACACCTTGAAATGGCTATGGAAAACACCGCCGGAGTAGTGTATAAGGATGCAGCTCTTCCACACGAAATATGGCTTTGTGTAGTTTTGGTAGAGGGTATGCTCCCCACTGTGTCTAGGTTTCAAGAGGGAGCATTGCTCCTCCAATATGTGAGTTTGGTAGGGCTTTTTCTTCTGAATACTGTGTGGTTTTGTGCTATTGCGTCTTCTCACCGTGCTTTTGTTCAAACTTAGAGCGA
>NZ_JAWLNY010000068.1:0-4318 GCF_036903315.1 Anaplasma bovis
TTCTGTCTTCGTCAGTCATTTCCCATATGGGGTGCTTTACAGTTCGAAGAGTCGTGTAATTTAATGGACTACAAAGTTTGATTTGTGATTTATCTCTGACTATAGGAGTGAGGACATGCATTTTCATTCCTAAGCATCTTATGCAACACGTAGTGCAGCACTCCACCTGATGCGAGGTACTCCACCTCTATTGCGGTATTCACAGCACAAGTTAGCTTTATGACTCTCTTGGATCCACAACTTGCTTCCAATTCACACACTATTTCTGATCCCACACCTATATCGCCGCTTAACATCATTAATTCATCGCCTGAAAATGCACTCTTATCGCTTTCGGACAAAAGTAACGGCAAAACACCCATGCAGATAAGATTTGATCTGTGAATACGTTCAAAGCTCTGTGCTATTACCGCCTTGACACCTAAAAGGGCTGTACCTTTTGCTGCCCAGTCCCTACTGGAACCTGTACCGTACTCCTTGCCGGCGACTATGACTAGCGAAACGCCCTCCCGTTTGTATCTGACCGCAGCATCAAATACTGAAATCTGGTCACCACTTGGGAAATGTTTGGTAAATCCCCCATCCACTTCCCTGAGCATCTCATTTCTAATTCTAATATTAGCAAATGTTCCTCTTACCATAACATGGTGATTACCGCGTCTTGCTCCATAGGAGTTGAAATCTTTCTCTTTCACTCCATTGCGCACTAAAAACTTTCCAGCTGGGCTACTTATCGAAATATTGCCTGCAGGAGATATATGGTCGGTAGTGGTGCTATTTCCCAATATCATAAGCACACGGGCATTATCAATATGCAACCTACTACCCACAATGGCCTTTTTTGTCTCTTCATTTCCTTCAAGGAAGTATGGAGGGTGCTGGATATACGTGCTATCGCTATCCCAGTTGTATGTTAGGCCTTCTCCCGCCCCTATTGATAACCAAATGTCATCACCGCGAAATATACTTTCGTATTTTCTCCTGAACATATCCCGAGAAATAAATGACTCTATTACCTCACGTATCTCTTCTTTTGTGGGCCATAAGTCCGTTAGATAGATATCCCTACCATAGCAATCTCTGCACACTGGATCCTTCGTAATGTCCAACAAAACTGTGCCACTAAGCGCAAAAACCACTACTAGCGGTGGTGAAGCGAGAAAGTTAGCTTTAACGCAAGGATGAATTCTACCTTCAAAATTTCTATTCCCCGACAGAACAGACACTACTAGCAAATCGTGCTCTTTGATGCAGTCTTCTATCTCCTTTTCAAGTGGGCCGGAGTTTCCTATACATGTGGCGCATCCATAGCCCACAATATTGAATCCTAGATCATTCAAGTCTCCTAATAAACCAGACATTCTCAAGTACTCCTCAACTACCTGAGACCCTGGGGTGAGCGAGGTTTTAACCCATGGCTTTGATTTAATCCCAAGCTTTTTTGCCTTACGCGCCACGAGTCCCGCAGCTATCATGACGTAGGGATTAGAGGTGTTGGTACAGCTCGTGATTGCCGCTATAACGACATCACCATTTTTGACATGAAGATCCTCTCTTTCCTCATGTGACTCAGTAACAGGTAAAACTTTGGAAATCTCAGATATCAACACACGATCCTGAGGACGCTTAGGGCCAGCAACTACGGGTTGCACTTCTTCCAAATTTAGCAATACTTTGCTTGAATACTCTATTTCTCTATCTTCCGTCTCACTGTACCAAAGACTCTGTGCTCGCATGTACGCTTCAACAATATCTATGTGCTCTAGATCGCGTCCAGTCATATCAAGATAGGACAAGGTGCTTCCATCAAAGGGAAAAAACCCACACGTAGCACCGTACTCAGGCGCCATATTAGCCACTGTTGCTCTGTCAACAACTGGCATAGTGCGCAGCCCTTCCCCGTAGAACTCGACAAATTTCCCAACAACCTTCTTATTTCTGAGGATTTCCGTTATAGTCAGAACCATGTCTGTAGAGGTAACGCCTTCGGACAGCTCTCCACGTATCTCAAATCCCACAACCTCTGGCACTCTCATGTTTATAGGTTGCCCCAACATGGACGCTTCTGCTTCTATTCCTCCCACTCCCCAGCCTAGAACTGATATTCCATTTATCATTGTGGTGTGGCTATCAGTACCTATGAGGGTGTCCGGACAAAGAGTTCCCTCAACGTTCCATACCACTTTTGCCAGATATTCTAGATTTACTTGGTGGCATATTCCGATGCCAGGGGGCACCACGCGAAAATTTTTGAACGCACCTTGGCTCCATTTCAGCAATTTGTATCGCTCCAAGTTACGCGACATTTCAAGCGCCACATTTTTCGCAAGAGCATCACTAGTGCCGGAAAAATCAACGTGCAATGAGTGGTCCACAACGAGGTCTACGGGTATACCAGGATTTATTATTCCTGGATCTCTACCTTTAGACTTAACATAATCTCGCATGGCGGCTAAGTCCACCAAGGCAGGTACTCCTGTAAAATCCTGCATCATCACCCTCGCGGGCATGAAATTTATTTCACATTCGCCTCCGTGATTTATATACTGTGAAAACTTTTTCAAATCTTCAAGTCGCGTATTATAGCCATCTTCATTGCGTAACAGATTTTCAAGCAGTATTCTATGTACAAAAGGTACTTTATGTATTTTTATTCCAAGCTTTTCGCATGCTGCATTAAGATCATAGTAACAGTAAGATTTCTCCCCTACGTACAGTTTCTTTTGTACTTGTAGAGAATCTACAGATGTCATTATAACCTCCAGCTAGCAGAACAATCACATAGCGATATAACAGCCACTTCTGTTGTGCACTAAGTGCTTAAATTCATCTCATGTCCTACTCACGAATCGCGGTATTCGATTAGGACACATAACGGACACTCTCCACGATATATTTTGCCGCACACTTGTCAGCAACTATTCTACCTCACCATGCGCACCAGTATGCCTTAATATTAGGCTGGCTGCAGCAGATATTAATTTATAACACTGAAAACAATATAAACTGCACATCTACAATATTATGCAAAATAGCTACTATAAGGGTAAACGCGATTTTCTTTCCGCATTCTCTGTTGCAACGCATGATATTTTGCCGATGCAGAGCCTAACCCACGGTTGTTAACGCGCGACCACAGACTTCATCTGTCACACCCCACCATGGAAAAGTGATGCTCTCAAGAATGTACATCCCCAAAGCTTTGTTGCTCCTTTAGCACTCTCTTTGACGCATGAGTAGTACTATTGCTCTTTTCCACATCATTGGTACCATTCTCCTCGCGATGTGTTTTCTTACAAATGTTCTTATCAATGGCTTCCTTGCTCGGATCAAGAATATTACTGCAGTTATGATGAACTACCGCACCTTCATGTGCCTTCGCAAACGCACTTGATACTACTCCGTGCTGGTCTTTTGTTAGCTTTGATATGTCCTGTGTAATCTTCTTAGCCGTATATGGTACACCACTTAACTTATCGGTGTCAGAAGCTAATCCCGTAGCCGTATTTTTACTACTAGTTATAAGCCAAAGCCCAGCTTTATCAGCACCACTACTACTACTATTAGCTTCACCGGCCGCATTATTGCTACTACTGATGCCGTTACCATTACACTTCCCATCTGCGTCTGTACCATTGGTAGTAGCACTTCCTGTACCATAACAAATCTTCTTATCAATACTATAACCTGGATCAAGGTTATTAATAGCCTTACTAACCTCATGCATATTCTTCTTATGCAGATATATATCTATGCATAATCTGCAGGGCTGCAACATCATAACAAGCATTAACCATTACAGAGGTAGTAGATATAGAACGTATCTCTACTATTTCCGCTCCTTCACCTCCTCTTGCAAATGCGCTTGATACTTTACTTTTCTCATCTTTGGTCAGACCATTAATGTCCGTTGATATCTTCACTGATGTTTTGGGCCCTATCGTTTCACTACTACTCTTGTCGTAACCTCCACCTCTGTCAGTAGCACTACTACCACCCATGTTCCACAGTTCCGCCAACCCGGTTCTGTTATTACTTCTTTGACTACTACTATCCATCTGCACACCGCACATGTTATCTGCTTCCTTCCCTGCACTACTACCACCATGCTTGTAAGCATCCTTACAAATCTTTCTATCGATGGTCTTTTCAGGATCAATACTATTAAGAGCAACACTAACCCCATAAAGATCCTTCTTTTGCATCTTTTTGAGGCCCTCTTCTAATTTCTCCTTCTGATCGAGAGCAACATTGTAAGCAAGGTCTTTAGCGAGGAGATAAATACCTTCTTCATCACCATCTCCCCTCTTAACACCTT
>NZ_JAWLNY010000069.1:0-4099 GCF_036903315.1 Anaplasma bovis
AGCTGACTGGGCGCTGCTTTTTTAGTTGTGTGATAGGTTGTTGCGATGTTGATGCGCCCGCTTCATCTATAGAAGGCCTCCTATGCTCCACTTGAACATTTACAACTTGCTCAGCTTGAGGTCTACTTGATGTGCCCGCTTCGCTAGCAGGATATATATCGCTTGTACCTTGAATAAAAGATATGTCTTTGTCACATCTTTCAAAAGGTACATATGTTTCTGTAACTAAGTCCCGTGGGTTCGGTATGTCAGGAAGACTATCAGGGGAGTCATGCTCTTCAACAACTTCTGACTCATTTTTTCCAGACCCTAGGCATAGAAGTTTAGAAAAAAACCTGTATAGTATCCCCCTTTTTTTAGGAGTATTATCTGCTGGTCTCGGATGTTCTACATCATGTGTATCTGCTGTATCTGCATTAACAGGATCATGTGTAATCTCTTGCGCCTCCACTGAAAGTGTTGTTGCTGCGTCCTGTTGTATAACTCCCTCATCTCTAGTTGAAGTGCGCTGTTCATTAGCTATTGCATCGCTAGTTGAAGTGTGTTGCTCACCAGTATGTGGGTCAGGATGATAGACTTCAGAATCTGAGTCATTTCCTCCGGATCCTAGGCATAGAAGTTTAAGAAAAAACCTGCGCCAAATAGACTTTTTCCTACCTTGCCTGTTAGAAGCATCTGCTTCTGCTGAAGGGGTAGTGTTTGGTGGTGTGATACCACTAGTACTTTCTGCTTGGCCGCTGCCTGCATCTGAAGGTGAAGTAGTGTTTGGTGATGTGACGCCACTAGGACTTTCTGCTATACCGCTACTTGCATCTGTCGCTGAAGGGGTAGTGTTTTGTGCTGGAATTTCGCTAGTACTTTCTGGTGCGCTACTACCTACAGCTGTTTCAGAAGGCACTGTGGAACTACTGATTTGCCTTCCGTCTGATTCCTTCCCCTCTTGCAATGGCAATCCATGGGCTAATTCCATAGCTTCTGGACTATAGGTTCCTGATGGGCGCCGTACTCTGCTGAATGGATTTTTCATAATATTAAGATTTTAATTTTTAGGAACGAGAGTTTATTAAAAAATAAATAATAGTCAATGCATAATTAGTTTTGAAAGGTGAGTGAATTTCAAGAAGATAGCGATATGCCAGATGGAAAGGGATAAGTTACTCATGTGTATTTTTTGTGTTTGTCGAAAGCTATTTGATTGGAGAAAATTGAGCTACGTATGTAAATTGTTATGACTGTAAAGTGTTAATTCATGATATTTCACAATTATGTCGTGAAATATCCAATTACTAAAGGGTAGAATGCTATGGGTCAGGTAGGTCCCATAAATTAAATTTTCTGTTAGATACGTCATGCTTGTATTATGGTTTAGCATTGAGTTTTTACTTGAGTTACACTGCTCATAAGTTAGAATTTGATTCGTTTCGGGAGAGAATACTATGGCTGAAAAGGGTAGTGATATAAGACCGGGTCAGGTCCTGGATCACAACGGTGGTTTGTATTTAGTAGTGAAGACAATGCATACACAGCCTGGAAAGGGTGGGGCATACATACAGGCTGAGCTGAAAAATCTCAAGACAGGGGCAAAATATCAAGAAAGGTTTCGCACCGACGCAAATATAAAGCGTGCCAGGATCGAGGAAGCTAGTTTTCAGTACATTTTTGGGGACTCTTCTTCTGTCACTTTGATGAGCACTGAAACTTACGAACAAATAGTTATACCCATGGAAATGCTGGGGGAAAAAGCCGTTTATCTAAAGGACGGTATGACTTTGACTTTGCTTTTTCATGAAGGGCGTGTTATATCAGCTCGTATTCCAGATTACGTTGTGCTTGAAGTTGTAGAAGCTGAGTCTGTGGTGAAAGGGCAAACTGCTTCTTCCTCTTATAAGTCTGCAGTGCTAGAGAATGGTCGTCGCATTAGCGTTCCTCCTTTCATTAAAGCTGGTGAAAGAATAGTTGTTTATACGCCTGATGATACCTACTACGAGAGGTCAAAAGATTAAATATGTCAGCCCTGTTTTCCCCAATCATAGGAGTTATGCTAAGGGCTGTGCGCAAGTCCTCAAAGGTGTTAGTGCGGGATTTTAATGAGTTAAGGCACTTAAGATCATCATATGTTGCTGCAAGTGAATTTACTCGCGCGGCGTATCAGAGATCAGGCAAGGTGATAGCAGAGGGGCTGAAGGAGTATAAGCAAGGTCTGGGCGTGCTTATAGAAGGAAGTCGCGAACCGAAAGAATTGGGAGATTTGTTCTGGTACATTAGTCCCATGGATAGCAGAACGAACTTTATGAGCGGGTTGCCGTATTTTGCTTCTACGGTTGCTCTCGTGAAAGAGGGGGAGGTGGTGGCAGCCGTTGTAGATGCTCCAGTGCTGCGTGAGACATATCACGCAGAGAAGGGCTTTGGGGCTTTCTATGAAGATACACATAGTAGATACATCAGGATGCACGTAAGTAGAAGGGAAAATACCAATGCGATGGTTGTAGACTTTACTGCTGGGTGTCAAAAGGCTAGGGCCCTGACAGAAGAATTGGCCAAGGGGCAGGTTGTATTGCGTTCTTTGGGGTCGGTAATTTTGGGATTTTCCTACTTGTGTGCAGCATATTATGATGTACTCATTTACTCTGGTGTTCAACCTTACAAAGCTGGTATAGGCAAGCTATTTGTAGAGGGGAGTAAGGGTAGTTTTGGTCAGTATGCTGATGGTGTTATAGTAGCTGGCAATTTTTTCCTGCGTGATTTTGTGGAAAAGAAGCTTCTTGAAAGTGAGTAAGCGATGTTTAAGTGCGTTGCTGAAGTTGATGGTGTGCGTGTAGATAAGTACGTACGTTCTGTGTTTCCGGGAATAGCACAATCTTTCATAGAAAAGTCTCTGCGTAAGGGCTCAATACTTTTAAATGGCTCCAAGGTTTTGGCATGCACCAGAGTCAAGATAGGAGATGTTTTAAGCATAAAAGATGTAGAGCAGATATCTACAAAAGAAAGAAAGAAGGGGGCAAGCAGTGCCACACACTGTGATGCTATTATGCGTTCTCTTTCGGGAATGATTGCATATGAAGATGAACATGTGGTGGTCCTCAACAAACCTGCGGGGATAAGCGTACAGGGTGGCACCAAAATTCGAGCAAGTATCGACGATGTGCTTGACAGAATTGTACCAGGAGTGTCTTTGCGTATCGTCCATAGATTGGATAGGGACACAAGCGGGGTTCTGGTTTTAAGCAAAAGCTTGGATGTGGCAAGATGTTTTGCCGAGGAAATGCGTTCAAGAAGAGTGCAAAAGGAGTATATAGCAATCACGCATGGGGTACCAGATGCTATCGGAGAGATAACACATCCTGTATTCTACAAAAGAAAAAAACCTTCAGATGCTGAAAAAGAGATAGTCAATAAGGAGGCCAAAACGCTTTTTTCTGTCGTTGTGCATCGCGATGGTCACGCGATAGTATCTCTGCAGCCTTTGACGGGTAGAAAGCATCAACTCAGGATACATTTATCTACAATTGGGTGTCCTATTGTAGGTGATACAAAGTATAGTAAAGACGCGAATAAGGGCGATAATCTGCACTTACATGCACGTAAAATAGGGTTCGAAATTATGGGGAAGAAAGTGGAAGTCTTTGCCCCGGTGCCTAACTATATGAGAGAAACAGCAAAGACATTGTTTGGAATCGACATGGAACATTTTTTACCGGGACACTTCACATCCTGAAATTCACGCACTTGTGCTAATTGTGACAATCCCGCGCAATTACTACACCATACGTGGTGTCTGGCTAAATTTTGCGCTACTACGATTTTGGTATCTGACGGTCTCGAAGTATTTGTGTTCTCTATACAATGTGTGTGATGACCAACTCTGTTACAAGCGGTAGTCCAACTGTAAGTCATGATACTTCGCTAGAATTTGTTGCATAGGCGCTTCCATCTTGAAATTCATATATCTATGCAAGGAAATTTACCCGTGCTGTTCCTACCAAAGGTGAAGTGATGGCAAAATGATAGGATTGCTATACAAGGAAGTTGAGAACCGAAAGCAATTGAGTATCTTTTCCCTAAAGCATTAGTTCCCTGGATAGCGGAAAGAACTTTATAC
>NZ_JAWLNY010000070.1:0-3923 GCF_036903315.1 Anaplasma bovis
GCAGATGCATCTTCTTCCCTGGTTAAGCCTGTGTCTTCGGTTACATGAGCAGCTACAACCCCTTCAGGTGCTACACCCCCACCCATATCTTCGGTCATAACTGCTTCATCAAATGCGCTTGTATGTGTTCTATGGGCTTCCTCCAACACTCTGGCTTGCTCATCAACTAGGTTAGGGTGTGGGGCGCCACTTTCTGTTACTCCTTCGGTATCTGCAGGAACATCAAATCTAAATTCGTTAGTAGTTATATGATCGCTAACCTGCCCACTTTCTACCATGTGTTCCAAGTTTACCGCACCCTCATTGGTTCCTATAAGCAAACTTGTATCTTCCATATCTCGCGCTCGGAGCTCCAATGATTCGGTATCTGAGCCACTACCAGACCGCTCGTCTTGATTCTCTGCACTCTGCCGCAGACGATGCATTGCACCCGTTATCATAAGCCCTGAAAAATCTACTCCATCAGAAGTAACGAACTCTTGCATGTAGGCGGGAAGCTCACCACGATGCTCCAGAGCCATTCTTGTAATGGCGTCCTTAAGCACATCTATGTCGTGATCTATTTTTTGCAATGCCCTACTATCGCTTGCATTTTTGCGCATTACAGTTAATCCGTGTAAGGTATTGACCGCCGTATCAAAATTCTCAGCATGAACATGTATGTTCCCACTTGCATCAAAAAGTTCCTGCATTCTTGATGAAGTGGCTCCTCCCATACCATGATCAAAGTCACCACCAAATACATCCCTTACATTCGCCTGGGCAAATCCCATATTGCCTTCTCTTGGGGTGAAAACATCACCCTCATCCTCTTTTTCACTTGCTACATACGGACTTGGCTTATATTTATCTACACCCTTCGTAAGTGTTCTTAAATTACTTATTAATGCCTCTCTATCATGTTTTATATTATGCATTAATCCACCCGTAGGAGAGCCCACTGCATAAGAGCCCATATATTTCAATGCATCCAGTGGTGAAAATCCTAAATGCGCTCCCATCCAAGCCCTCGCGTAATCAAAATCCGGAGAAATTGAACGCATAGAATACATTTCTGCTTCGTCATGAGGAGAAGTAACTGAACTTGCCACCCCTCTCACTCCACGGATGACAGTTTCCATTGCACCGCCCACAACCGGTACCCTTCCAAGCATTTTTTCAGGAGCTTTTACGACAGCTGAAGCAACGCCTTCAATTCTGGCCCTTGCCATAACTCTCAGACTATCAACCCCATAATCCGCCATCTCTATTGCGCGCCCGAGCACAGGCATTTTTGAGAAAATCCTCGCAAACCCTTCATCGTACATAGATGCTATGGTTGTGGACATCATACCACCACCGGATAGGACCACAGCAACACTCTGTACAAATGCTCTCATCTGCCAGACCAAAAATGCTACAAGTATGAGGCCAAACACTTCGGGCCACATAACTATGTAACCTTGTCTTATGCTCTTTATAATGGAATAGTCGTACTGCTTTTCCAGCTCAGTGTATGGAGTGCTGGGATTGGCATTACCAGCTATAATACTGGAGGTTAAGTTATTGATTAACGCATCCTTGAGTTTTTTATTATCCCACCTTGTCTTTTCATTCCCATACTGGCTATCATTAAGTATATTGGAGAATTTCTGCTTATTATCAGCAGTAACAGATCCACCTTTCTGCAAACTTTCCAGTTCCTTTTCTATGTAGCCCGTTAAACGAGCAATACCTACGCTTCTTTCTGCGGCAACAAGTGAATTGGTAAGTTCAGCAATTCTCCTGAATTGTCCTTTTTCATTCTTCAACGAGACACCACCTGGCGGCGCGGAAGTTGTCGTGTCAGGGTCTAAGAATGGGAGGTCAACATATCGGAAGTCCTCATCTTTGTAATCCGGAGGAACCTTTATTACACTACCGCCACCAGTAAATCTATAGCGCGCAATACCGGGATGTTCCTGATCATCAATACCACCAATTCTGATCACTATGGGATCATATTCTTGCCCCGGGGTCCACTCATAGTATTTTTGATCTATGATCTTTATCCCGAGAACATAGATCTTCGCATGTACCCACTCATTATAACACGCAGTAAATCCAAAAATCCGGTGATAGTAATGCATAATGAGTGGTCCAAACATGGCTATAAGAGTGAACATGAGTATAGCTTGCATGGAAAAACTTATGCACTGCGTTAGCCACCCATCGAATAAACTTTTGAATCTAGAAAAGAGTATGCCTGCAAATAAGATCGGCATCAAAGATATTAAAAACGTTATCCCGACAAATGCAGTAAGGTAAATTATGAACCCGTAGAGACACAATCCGATGTAAAATAAGACAGCAATACCGATGATCAACAGCGCAAAAATAGAGACCTTATCTGCAGTAATGAGTGCTCTTGCCTTAGCTTCCCACACAACCGGCGCAAATATTTTATCTCTTATCATTATGTCCATAAATGAGAACGGACTCTTCGCATCGAAAGTCTGATTTATTGCGTGCCCATTTATTAGAGCTATTATTTCATCTACTCCCTTTGTAAACAGCTTCAAAAGGTGATTGTGGAAAAAGTCCCAGCTATTGGGAGATATGAGCATCACCACCAGTACGATTTTCAAAATCCTAACTATAAGGTCTGCTAAAGATGAGCGCACCACTCCTAGAAGGTATGAAAGAGCAGTAGCTAATATGAATAAAGTGGCAAGTGATAGAACAAAAGTCCTAAACGATTGATTCTCAACTATATTGGTAAATACAATTTTACCTGCTTTATCTAATTCATCGCGTACCAGCTTGCGCACAGTTTCAAATATGTCACTTTTTTCACCTTGGATAACACCCTTTTTAAATTCCAAACCGTAGCCACCAGCGTTATCGTAATAGTAATTATCGAGAATTTTAACATATATCTTCCATCCCCTTTCCGGCTTTATTGTGTTGCAGTTGTTATCAAAGATTTTATTCCCAGAAGAGTAATAATCCTCTGCCGCATGATCGGTACCTTCGTATCCAAGGTGGGTAGTGGGAGATTTAGGATACTCAATTGTGTCGAGCGTCTCATTAGGATTCCCATCTTCCGGCCTCTGGAATAAAAGGTACGCACCATAACCATTTTCCATCCAGCATGGCCGTCCATACTTGCCTTTTCCTTCTTCATCTGAAGGTGGGAGATGATAGCACTCTAAAGCAGGACAACTTCCAGCTTTTCTTGTAGTCTTCTCAAAAGGACCACACACTCTACTAACATCAACTACGGCATCGTAAAATTCATCCGAAAGATCTGTAGGTCTTATAATACCTGTATTCACAGCGACTGGAGAGCTTGTTTTTTCTCCATCTTTTGCCCACGGCACCCAAGCTCCTGTTATTTTTACTACTATTTCTTCTCCATCCGTAATTAATCCTGTGTCCTTCCACCGGGTAATTTGTTTTGTCGACCCAGGAATCGATCCATTCCCTACCTCTCCGTTATCGGCCTTAAACGCATCAACGTTTCCTTCGGAATAGTACGCAGTAACTGCGATGGTAGTATTGCTGTTGAAGTTATCACCAGACACGCACCTAGGAAAAGGAACCTCAGTGCCGCATGAAGTCATTAGTAGACATGCCAACATAGCAAATCTTAAAATGTTGCCATTGGTCAACTTAGTCCCCATAACACTTTACCACCAAGAAATTCCAAAGTGACTATTCATCATCACGTCCATCCACTGAAGCATTATCAGTATCAGTTGAAGTTTTCTTTAACTCATTGCCAAAATCACTATCGCTATGTTTTTCCTCCTCGGATACTCCATGTCCCACGTTACGATCCACTGTTTCTTGGGCCAGACCACTTGGCCCTTCTTCCCCAGTGTATGAATCGTAACTCTCTACCCTTTGCTCAAGAGAAATATCAGATTCGCCTCCAACAGCGCCATCTTCCCCAGTGTATG
>NZ_JAWLNY010000071.1:0-3857 GCF_036903315.1 Anaplasma bovis
TAGATATAGAGCGTATCTCTACTATTTCCGCTCCTTCATGTGCCTTCGCAAAGGCGCTTGAGACTACTCCGTGCTGTTCTCTGTTTAGGGTTGACACGTCCTTTGATATGGTAGCAGATGTTTTCGGATACTCACTCATCTTAGTATCTGCATCATCTGGGTATTTTCTTGTGATGCTGTTTGAAGTCCCCCTGGCATAATCAAACATATCACTCAACTTATCAAATGTACTTTCCATACTAGCCTTCTGCGCGGGACTGTTACATTTACCATCTGTTTCTGAAGAATAACTACTACTACCGCTGCCACTTACCCAATTCTTCTTACAAATTCCCCTATCGGTTGCCCCGCTAGGATCAATGTTGTTAATAGCCTTACTAACATCATGCATATTCTTCTTGGTTAAGATATGTCTATAATGCATAGCTATTAGCCTTTCCTGGCAGAGAGCCAATCTTCCTTCTGGTGCTGCGTAGATTTTGAATTTATAATTAGTTTTACCTATTTAATGATCCGATGCTGCTATTATCGGATGGTGGGAGTATTTCTATCGCTGTAGCATGCGTGCTGTCCCTGCTTTATCCATTCGTCGCCAAGGTCTCTGTAAAGCTTGGGTCCTTGCTTACATACCTCGTGTGTTCTCTGCATTGTGGGGCGTTTTTCCTATTGATCTACTGTAGGGTAAGCGACGATTTCTCGCTCGAACATGTCTACAGTAGCTCACACTCTATGCAGCCGTTGCTATACAAAATATTTGGCGTCTGGGGTAATTACGAGGGCTCCAGTTTCCTCTTTACCTGCTTATTAAGCATATACGCAGTCCTACTGAATATTTGTGTACGACAACACAATCACAAGGCAGTTGCCCTTTCAGTGCAGCACCTTTTCATTCTAGGATTTTCCCTCTTCACTTTATGGTTCGCAAACCCATTCTCTAAAATATTTGTCTTGGATGACGATGGCCTGGGCTTTAACCCCATGCTGCAAGATGTGGCAATCACCATACATCCTCCAGTTCTGTTTGCTGGTTACGCGGGCTTCAGTGCAGTTCTCTCTCTTACAATTGCTGCTGTTGTCTTGCAGCAACACCCTACAAAATGGGCTTCGGATGTTAGAATTTGGGCAATTACAGCCTGGACTGCACTCACTGCAGGTATTGCTCTAGGATCTTGGTGGGCCTATAGAGAATTGGGATGGGGAGGATTCTGGTCTTGGGATCCTGTAGAAAATGTGGTCCTTATGCCATGGCTTATAGGAACAGCACTAATACATATGCTGCCGGTTGTTAGGCGATGTGGAATATACTGCAATTTCACCATATTTCTTGCTATAACAGCCTGTATAGCCAGTTTATATAGTACTTTTTTCGTGCGGTCTGGTTTGCTGATATCAGTGCACACTTTCGCACACGATGTATATAGAGGAACTTTCCTTCTCGCCCTCGTGAGTATTATAGCAGCCCTCTGTCTCGCAACATTCATTGTTTTTTACAGAAAAGTGGAAGAATACTGTTCCCTGGGATATTTGTCGAAAATCTCTGTCATCCTAGGAAATAGCATCATAATGATAACTGCTTGTTCTGTAGTTCTACTAGGCATAACGTATCCAATTTTTGTTGAGCTTCTGTCGGGAGATACTGTTTCCATAGGAGCGCGGTATTACAGCGGCACGTTTTGCATTTTGACCAATATACTTATGGTGATGATGATAGCATTAGCGAGTTTGAGTTGGACCGGAACCGGGAAACTTATATGCCGCTATAAAATATCATCTTTTTTTGCTATAGTGTTCGCTCCCGTTGCATTTACCCGTGGTCAAGTAGGTATAACCTTACTGCTTGCAGCGTTTTTATTCTGTGCCCTCGTAGAAAATCTGTTTAACAAGCTACGGCATGCTTCTGCTCAAGGGCTTTTGTCAACGTATATGCGACCCCAGAAGCACGCAATGTTCCTGGCACACTTGGGTGTGGCCGTACTTGTATTCGGAGTCGTATATTCGGGCACCTATCAGGATGAAGTAGAAAAATATATGCAGCAAGGAGAATCAGTGAACATTCACGGATTTGAGGTCACTTTGTCTGATGTTTCGTTCCTGAAAAACAAGTACTACGAAGCAATTAGGGGAAATTTTGTAATCAAGAATGGGAATAAGAAGAAAGTAAAAGAGTTGTTCCCTGAGGACAGATACTACCCTGTAGAGCGGAGTAGAAATACTGAAAGCAGCGTATACCATGGCATGGCAGCGGACATATACGTTGTTATTGGAGATATCTATCCTGAAAAGGGCATAGCAGTGCGCATACATTACAAACCCCTCATCATGTTGGTGTGGATAGGTTTTGCCCTTGGCGTGATTGGGGGAATTTTGGGGATTTTAAAGGCAATTGTGGGCAGGTCAAATGAGTCATCTGCTCATACTGCTATAACTCCTTGACCTATAGTGGCAATATATATACTTACTGTAGTCCAATGGGTGGTGTTATCATCGGATGCTAAAGTTACAAAATCGCAGTGTTATTAAGGTCGGGGGACCGGATGCGCAGC
This sequence comes from Anaplasma bovis, assembly GCF_036903315.1. Lineage (NCBI taxonomy): Bacteria > Pseudomonadati > Pseudomonadota > Alphaproteobacteria > Rickettsiales > Anaplasmataceae > Anaplasma > Anaplasma bovis. Next base: position 2,544 of record NZ_JAWLNY010000071.1, read on the forward strand.
GGTTTTTGCACAACATAACCACTAATAATGTGGCAGATATGTGCACGCATTCTACACTTTACAATCTAATACTGAATTCAAAAGGCAGGTACGTTTTTGATTTCTTTTTGACGAGATGTGATGGCTATTTCTTGATCGAATGTGAAAACGCTGATGCTGTGGGTATTGCCGAGATTCTGAAGAATTACAGATTGAAGCTTAAGGTGCGGATCAAGATATGCGATGAGTACGTTGTATATTTGGATCCTAATCAGAATATTGGGGAGGAAGGGCATACGTTAATAAACGAAAGCGGAGTGATAGTATACCAAGACCCCAGGAAAGCAGTTATGGGGACGCGTATATTACAACCTCTTGCGCAAGAGGAAGGTAATAGCAGCACCGGTTGTGGCACGGGAGACTATCACAAATTACGGGTGGCCAACACGATACCTGAATGCAGCAGCGAAATGCTAAGGGGAGAGTCCTTTCCGATGCATTATTCTTTGGATGAGCTCAATGCCATATGCAGAAATAAGGGATGCTACATTGGGCAAGAGGTAACTGCACGAATGCAGAGGGTGGGATCTAAAAAGAGGTTATATACTATTCGCTCTAAAACTGGTGAACCCTTACCAGAGAAGGGAGCGGTAGTGCAAGGTGATACTCAAGTGGGGCAAGTAATATCTGTCATTGAGGAAATGGGGCTGTGTGTTCTAGAGGTAGAAAGGGTTGTATGCGGTGGATGCGTTAAAATTGGTCACATTGAGTGTGAGATCAAAACTTAGATACTAACAAGATGGGCGAGAGATATATCAGTGATATATCTCTAAACATAAGAAGAATATGCATGATGTTAGTAGTGCTGTTAATATCCTTGATCCTACCAAGGGTGTTGATGGAGAGATATTGTGTAACAATAATAGTAATGAAGCGGTAGATAGTGGTGGCAAGGACAAGGCGGCATGTGCTAGTCAGCATGGTAGTAATAACAAGAAGCTGAGTGAGACATATACAGATCCACTGCATACTGGTGCGCTGAGTGACAGCGTGGGAGCTGAGTCAGCAAAACACATCTCAAGTAAAATGGCTTCAACAAATCTGAACAAAGACTAGAAAGGAATAGTCTCAAGTGCCTTTGCTTGTTGCTACTAGTGGTAATAACGTAGGTAGAAGTAGGTAGAAGAAGATATACATCATTGATATATATCTACTAAGTAAAGAGGGGAGATGGTGATGAAGAAGGTATTTATCTCCTCGCTAAAGATCTTGCTTATAACGTTGCTCTTGATCAGACATCTAAACTATCCGAAGGTATTCAGAAGTTGACCAAGA
>NZ_JAWLNY010000072.1:0-3686 GCF_036903315.1 Anaplasma bovis
AGATAGCCCAAGCCATGAGGAGCTAGACGATGAGATTGAGGAGCAGGAAGATAGACCTATCCCATCACGTGTGAGCCATCCTGTATCTTATGGCACTACACCCCAAGAAAGAAGTACACGTTCACCTCATAGGAAGCAGCGTGTAGAAGAAATAGAACTCACAGATCTGAGCCCGCCTCGGCAACCTGTTCGCAGATATACTAGAGAGGCTCACACTCCTGAAGAGCTTGAGCCTCTTCAACGAGGATTAACTCTTGGAGATTTTAAGAGTCGTAGAGCAGCTAATCGTGAGCAGCAAGAGGGTGCCTTCTCCTCTATCAAGAGTAAGATGTTTGAAAGTGCTGAGACTTTCATGCAAAAAGTACGTCCTCCTATAAGCAGTGAACAGAGAGATACAAACAGTCGCGGTAAAATTTACCTTGGTGCACAGAATACTGATGAAGAGCTTAGTGATAGCGGTTTCTACCCTCAGTTACAATCTGAGCAATGTCCACGGAATGGCATTATCGGTAGCGTACCTCACTATGCACAGGATTCTACGTCTTCAGGACAAAGATTAGATAAAAAGAAAGAAGGTGCTGGAAGATCAGCCACTCACAGCAAACCTGGGCACCGCAACAACACTTTCACAGATAGCACTACAGACATATTCTTGTCACCCACTGGGGGAAGTGTAATGATGGGCGCTACATATGCACCATCATTGCTCTCAGGAAAAGGGGCAATTGCTGGTAAAAAGCCTGTGAAACATGTGAGTTTTGATAAGCCATATTCCTATCAAAGTTGTAATAGCTCCGACAGTAGCGATGAGGAAGCACAATATCAAGATTATGATAACGTAGGACTGGAAGACAATGACAGCTATGAAGAAGAATGCAATGTCATAAGTACTCCTCATGGTGATGTGCGTAAAAGACGTAGTGGACAACACAGGGATAGTACACGTTTGACAGACGTTCGTGTTTCTAGTGCTGCATCTCATGGCAGAGCACAGGAAGATAGAATTTCTCCTAGACAAGCGGATATCTCCCGCTTACAGCGTAGATAAGCAAAATTCCATTACAATCTGGTCCCATATCTCTGTCGAACAGCAATGGAGACTCAGATAGTGTCCTAGTCATTTATCAGAAAGTACCCCTGGGGCACCATTTAATATCCTAGAAAGTTCATCTAAGAATCATAGTACTTTTCACTATATCTACATAAAATAGAACTAAAGTCTCAAATAATATGCACATCCATAAGCCGATAGGCTCCTAAAGATTATTACATCACAAAAGTCACCACACACCCTGCATCACAGTACGCATACTCAAATAATACCTCTCGTAACACCACCTAAACTCATTAAAATGTAAGTTTATACTCCTATTGACATGTATATCTATATCCACACTGTGGCTCACTATCTCACTCCCCTCTCACCTTCGGCAGCACTGATCTAACTTGAAAATATGCCCAGGATCCCGTACACTTCTTACGTGTGTTTGTGTTCAAACTTCACCATCACTCAGCATTTCATATGGTTGTTTTCTTCATATATTTCAGGTCCTGTTAATGCTAATCCTAGATCCTACCCCCTTGTACGCTGCCCTGGCTTTTGCATCTTTGATAAATAAAGTGATACAAAAATATAAAGCGAACGAGCATGTTCGCAGAAATACTAGAGAGGCTCATACTCCTGAAGAGTTTGAGCCTCTTATACGAGGGTTACCTTCTACAACTCTTGCAGAGCCGGAGAGTGACAGGGCTTATCATGATAGGCAGTAGGATACCATTTCGTCTGCTGCTAGACGATAGAGGAGTTACAAATTCATTTTGCATTGTCGCCACATGCGGCTACTCTGAGTTGATGTTTATGATACTATGGCACTTTTTATAATATGTGCTCCTATACATGATCTTGTGGTTATGGTATTTCTTTTAGTGACAAAGTTGCTTTAGAATTCTCTTATGGATGACGATAGTAGAAAGGCCGTATCAGCTATACTGAAGGAGGTGGAGAGATACGGAGAGGCGGATACTGTTACTCTTTCGGAGCTGAAAACTATATTGCATGATAGAGGATTCGGGGTATTCATGCTTTTACTGGCTCTCCCACTAAGTATTCCCCTTCCCACCATACCAGTACACACGCCAATTTTTGCTCTGCCGTTGACGCTATTTTCCATCCAGGTATTGATGGGACATTCTGCTCCATGGTTGCCACATTTTTTGGATAAAAAGTCCTTCAAGCGCGCATCTTTGGCTTCAGTAATAGAAAAGACATCTTTTTTCCTAAAAGTTATGGAAGGATGGACAAAGCCGCGAGCTACGTTCATTTTTTCTGGAATAGGAAAGAGAATTATAGGGTTAACATGCTTACTGTGTGCCTTATCCATTGCCATACCATTGCCCTTGACTAACTGTATCCCTGCTTGCGGTATATGTGCAATATCACTGGGCATGCTGAATAGAGACGGGGTTTTAGTTGCACTAGGTATTCTGCTAGGATTTCTTGGTCTATTGACAACAGCCGTAATCCTGATTGCAGGACCAAAGATAGTTATGGATACGGTCTCTTTTGTTACTAAGCTTTTCGCGGATGTTCCAGGATTTAGCAACTACTCCACTATGGCGATATCTGTATCAGTACTTATAGCCATGTATTTATTAGTACTGATAATAGCGTTCGGCAGGATACATGTGTCAGCAAACCTAATATCGAATAAGGCAAAAGACCTTGTGGTAGCGGATATTGCCCTCAGCAACAGTCTGATGCTATGTCTTCAGAACTCGATAGAAGGACGAACGGGAAAGTACATAGACGATACTATCTCACCATGTTTACTGTCTTACGGCACCAGCGACGTATTTATGTCACAAGCTGATGCAGCTAAACATGTACATTCCGATACGCCATGTCAGGATGACGATTATATAGAGTTGGAGGATAACAACACACATCTAACAGATGTCCATGTGACAAGTGGTGTATTGCGCAGTGGAAAATACGAAACCTCCAATGCTCACCCAGAAGAAGGAATAGTTTCAGATTCACATCGCAGTAGATAGACAAAAATAGCTTACATCTAAAACGAACGTGGCGATATAGGCCAATGGTCACCGCAATCCGACAGCAGCCTGTTTGGTATTACGTTTGCCTATCAAGAAAAGTCTCTTATACCTGTAATTTTACGCGCAGAAGAGCTTGCTTCAGAAATTATGTAGCCCTATATCTCCATAAAATGGCGGAAAGTTCTCAAACAATCCGCGCATTATCTACGCAACAGATCCCTCTGCATGCACTATTGAAGATTTATTTCCAAAATGTTGCACTCCCATTTGTGAAGCTCAGTTTTATACCCCACTCAAGGGCAATGCTGGAAATAACCTACACGTGCACACTAAAGTGGATCTGTCAGTTCACACTATTGAGGAATTCATTTCCCAAACGTCTCACACCCACTTGCAGAACGCAGTTTTATACCAGCCTTGAAGGGCAACCTGTAAACAATCACACTATAGAAGCGCACGCTGTACTGCAAAATTCATTCTGAACCACGCCGTATATCACCCCCTTACACCTAACATCCATAAGTGTACGAGCAGAATACCGTTTATGAGCCTCTAGTAGATCAAGCAACATCTCCTGCAAATACCACCAAAGGAAGAAAACTTTGAGCGGGAGAAGGGGTTCGAACCCT
>NZ_JAWLNY010000073.1:0-3665 GCF_036903315.1 Anaplasma bovis
GTATATGAAGGTCTTCGGGGATGGGGACTACAAGGGTATACGCACTGAGCGTCTAGCAGATGACTATACTCCTAGACCTGTAGAGGATGATGCGGAAGAAGTAGATACAGCTATAATATCGTTCCGGCTTAGGCATTATGGGCTGGAATTGGGGGCGAGGATGTACTTCTAACGGGGACCAAAAAGAATAAAAGAGTGTCCCTCTATAGAGAGTACCTCCCAAAGAATCGGGCAGTGGGCTGGCTTGGAAGTTTCTAGGTAGCTAGCCTTCTTGTCTCTATGATTAGAAGAGGTACTGAAAGCTCCCGAATGTGGCGCATTGGCGTAACGCGGTTTAAGGGAATCTTGTATGGATAATCTCTGTAATGGGGCGCTCTGTTGTTGAAGATTCCCTATAGGGGGGTAATTGGTCGTCTAACCAGGTTTAAGAAAACTAGACGAGCTTTTTTTGTACTTCGTAAGTTTTTCCAGAAGCTTTGAAAGAGGTTTGCTGACCCTGTGCGACGCACCATAGCAGTTCTGACCCAATTTAAGAGATTATTGCGTTCGGGGATTTGTAGGCTACTATAGTGGGGTAAGCCTCTACCAGAGCGCATAGTAGTTAGCACCAGGAGCCTCTTCCTCGATTAGGAAGCTATTGCGTGTAGATAGGCAATAGGTACAGGTGTTCCGCGTTAGAGACCCTTGGCAGGAATGTTTTGGCTTAAAGTTCCTAAAGACGCACTGGAATCTGGGGGACTGCTGATGCTTTTTGTACTTGAAGAGGTTATCAATGCTATACAATGTACATTCAGTGGTGCCTTGCCGTTATAGTAATTACAGGGATTTGTAGGCTACTATAGTGAGGCATGAAAGCCTCTACCAGAGAGCATAGGTAGTTAGCACTAGGAGCATCTTCCTCGATTAGAAAGCTATTGCGTGGGGCACAGGTCTTGTCCGCTATAGTGAGATAAGATGCTGAGAAGTCTTTGCAGGAAGTACGTTAATCCAACTCAATTGGCATAATGTGCGGGAACAGTGGAATTTTGGCTGTCAGCTTCATCTGGCGTTCAGTACTTCTCCAATTTAAGAGGATCTAGCGGGCATAACTTTAAAAAGGTTGCAGGAACCCCTGTCTATAGCGTGCAGCGCTGCCATAACTATCGGGATTATGGTACTTTTCGCACTTATAACAGCTTTAAAAGATATTGTCGCTGTATCTAGCCGTTTTGCAGGGCTACACCAATTTCACGAGACTCGAGCGGTGCTATTAGTGCTTTGATAGAGGTTGTCACTGCAATGCAGGTTGCCGGATATTCTTATGGGGCCTAACGGAGCGAGGGCTGAAAATGCTCTCCCAACGTGTACAGGCTAGGGCGGGTTCCTTTAGAGAGATCTGGTAGGACTCTCCCCGTGGACCTGGAGTAGATGTGGGTGTGTCATGGTTGGAGTAGGAGGATCTACTATTGCGCTTGTACTTGGCTGAGAATGGTCATCATCGCGTAGGCCGGTGGCAGTATTCTGCGGAAACAGAAGGTCCACGTTACCGTGTCCCACCTTTAGCGCATGCAGGTAGGAATATGTGGGTAGTTGGTCTTTGTCCTCTATAATGAGGTCTTCAAAAGTTTTCACTATTGTGGGTTTTATTTCTAAGTAGGAAGTGATGCTTAGTCCCAGTTTCTGTGCCATTTGTGCATCTTTTCGGTACAGAATAGACATTGATATCGATACTGCGGCGTACAGTAAACACGCTAAGAGAGTGACCGCGCAACAGAATGTTTGCACAAGAAGTGGTACGGAGTTTCCGAATGCAATCCCCACACCAAGCATAATGGCTGAATACGGAAGAACAGTAAGACACACGGGCAAAATGTTACGTTTGTCCTTACTTGATCCCCTACTTATCACATCTATTGTTAAGGTGACAAAGGCAATAAAAACAGCAGCGCATGACATGGTTGCTAAAATATGCACCAACCTTGCGTGCAAAAATAAGCCCACAAAGTATGATGTGCTGAACACTGCTGCGGCTAGCGCTGACAACATGCACGCTACACGTAAATTCGCGGCATGTTTAGGTACGTCAGATAGTTGCGCTAACCCTACAAAATTGTGAAAGGGGCTTACATAATTCCCGCGTTCAGTAGGCTGTTGATCTTCATTAAAGTAACCTAGCTCTATCAGAGCAGGACCCGCAATTACATCTAAGGCGGGTTTTTTCACGTTGTAATTACAGGGATCAAGATTAGATAGCGCATAAGCGCGCACTGCCTTCCGGTAGCCTGATAGCTGCCAGCGCATCAAGTTTGGGTACTCAGTTTTATATGTGGAATGCCGCCTTAATAAACCCAAGCAAATGAGGGGAATGATAATAGGAAAAAGAAATATACTGGATAGGCATCTGAGCTTCTGCTCTCCCTCGGTAAGAAAACTCCATTTTTCCATGTAGAACACTGCATCAAGTACACTTTGGCTCCAAGGTTTTAAAAGGTCATTATATTCTGCGGTGCAGAAGAAATTTGAACTAACGGGAAATTTTAGATTTCGAGTGGCGCGCGCAAGTAAGGATATAGTTGTTGTTTCTGCATCAGCGCTGGCTGAGAAAACACTGCATAGTTGGGTGAGACTCTTTTCCGATAAAGCGCTAGAATATACGAGTAGCAGTACATCCTTGGAAACCAGCACCCAGTCCTCATGCAAAATACTGCATGGCGAAATCCCATTTGATAACAGCTTTTTTGCATCTTCTGTAGTACATACGATTTTGGGAGAAAGAGACAAACTCTGAATTTCTTGCAAGGTTTCTGTTATGCGCGAGATATTGTGCTCAAAGAGAAAAAATGTTCTGCTTGCAATAGCCTCCTCACACGGCCTTCTTACAGGGTGTGAGTGTTTTTTAAGACCTTCAACGAGTTCCTCCATAGGTATGAGCCTATACATAGGAACTACACCCAGCACATGAGTGCCCCTCACCCTTAGTCCCATTTGGGGAGAAAAGAACGCTGACCTTCTTTTAAGTATAGTTTCTGGGGAGGCATCTTTGGGGAAGCGGTAAGAAAGAGCGCTGTTGCCCGGCATTTAACGCACCATAAATGTCTATTGTGATATGGAAAATGCTAACATTTTTACTTATAAAAAGTCAAATAAAGCCTAGGGTTACAAGTAGATCTACTCACTGTAAGAGAAAACAAAGCTGGTAACCCACATAGGATTATTGTAGCAAGCGACCACAATATGGGCATGGCTTCTCTTCACCTTCTGCGACCTTCACGTATATCTTAGGATGCCCTGAATGGAGGTCAGTGCCGTCTGAGGATCCGTTGCACGAAACTATCTTTTCCTTTGTTGAATTATCGTCACTCATGTGTAGTCAGCTCCTAACTGAAACCCTTAACGCTTTTCGTACTTACTCCAATCTCTATGAGCACTTTGGTGAGCATGACAGCCGAAAGCATGGAGCATAGTATTCCTATTCCAAGAGTTACCGCAAATCCGCTTACCGAAGTATTGCCCATAACATACATAATGGCGGCAACTATCAGAGTTGTCATATTTGAATCAAAAATTGTGGACATTGCGTTCTTAAAGCCCCTATCCACCGCATAACGCAACTTTCCGGATGCCCTCATTTCTTCTCTTATTCTCTCAAATATCAAAACGTTAGCGTCTATAGACATGCCCACGGT
>NZ_JAWLNY010000074.1:0-3605 GCF_036903315.1 Anaplasma bovis
AGTGTGCAGTTCAACGATTCAAGCAGGGAACTTAGCTTGGAGTTCTCAAAATTCCTATCGTCAAAATCTAATAGATCAAAAACGTTACCCGCTAATTTTACCGCAAGATTAGTTAAGACTCCATGAATGCTACCTTCTGTTTGACATTTTTGGCATATCTTAGTGACCGTAGGATGGAGCACAGCTTGCAGCGAACGTAGCGCATGGTCTAGTAGATTGTGATACACATTCTTATCCAGCGGCAATTTCTGAAATATCTGATATGTGGCTTTCATTGCAGTAAAGATTGCTCTATTATTTGCCTCAGTTATGCGAATATTTCGGACAAGAATACCAGCCATTGTACACAGCGAAATAAGAGTTAGAGCTAGTAAAGAAGTTTCCCGACCTTGGGGTAGCGATTCATTTGCTCCCCTTTCTATTTCGGAGGCTACTGCCAGGAGAGAGTCTAACAATCTTAGCGTCTCATCCCTTTCCATAATTCCCCCCCCCCCACTTTCCGCATAAAGTTGCAATACAGCTTCATCATTCATAATGCTACCTATCTTTTACGTGAATCAATGAGCTACAAACCATGGGCATCGCATCTTGGAACGACACCGAAGACAACTTTACGGTGCATTATGAGTGATGCTTACTTATTATACGATATGCGGCATCAGGAAATACAGCAGTAATTCACGGTAGGTTACGCTACCACGCATAAGTGGCGCCTTTATGATAGTACTGTATACAGTACTATCAGGTATTTCCTGTCTTCTTACCGTATGGTAAGCTGTCGATAGCCGCTACAGCAGTAACTGATGGTTGGTTCAGAAAGGCGCGTTGGGATAATAGGTAACCTATGAGGTGTTAGATGCAGGTTGTACAGCTCTCCTTCCATGGCATATTTACCACCAGGTAATGGATCTAACGCACGATTTAGAGAACCAAGTGTGCAGTTCAGAGATTCTAGTAGGGGATTCAACTCAGAGTCTACAGAATCAGGATACTTATCTAGTAAATCGAGTAAACCAAACATGTTATCTACTAGCTTTATAGTAAGATTATGTAAGACACCATGCATGCTGCTCTCTGCTGACGTTTTTGAGGATATATCTGCCGTAGAATAAAGAGTTGTCTGTAGCGAATGCAGCACACGATTTACTAAATCATGGTACACATGCTTACCAAGATGTAATTTGTCGAATATCTGATGCGTAGCCTGCATTGCGGTATCGATGTCTCGCTTGTGTATATCTGTGATCTTGGTAGCGCCATGAGTCACAACAAATGCGGTGCGCATGAAGATAATTGTTAGGCCTAGTAGAGAAAGTTCGCGGTTTTCGCCGGTAGATTCACTTTCTACATCATCTATTGCGGAAGTTGACACTGGCTCAATATCATCTAGCACGGCCATGATAGCATTATGGAAACTTGGGAGAAAATTCTCTTGCTCAGTCTCCCCCCCCCCCGTAAGGTTGCAATACAGCTTCATTATTCATAATACTACCTATCTCTACGAGAAAATCACGAGCCACAAACTGTAGGTATTGCGTCTTCCAGTGATACCGAGGGTAAATTTACAGTGTATGAGTGATAACGTTCACTCATAAGACATATGGCAGGAAATACAGCAGTAATTTTCATAGTAGAGGGATATGCTACATGTTGTTATTGCCATGCAGACGTACCTACTCCTAAGTTGTTTTAGCGTGTAACATCAATAGAGTTAGCAACATCTATGCCAGTTTCTACTACAGCATCTACAGTAACAGCATCCAAGCCCGCTGCTACCCCATCAGTACCCACTGCACTGCCTGCCGCAGCTGCACCTATTGCACGTGAGTTAGCAACATCTATGCCAATGTCTACTGCATCTACAGTAACAGCATCCAAGCCTGCTGCTATACCAGTACCCACAGCAGCACCCACTGCACTGCCTGCCGCAGCTGCACCTATTGCAGCACCTGCTGCTGCAGCGCTTACCGTACTACCTATTCCCGCAGTAAGTACAGTAGCTACTCCAGCAACTACTGCTACTCCCAATCCTACTCCTGTACCTATAAGGAAACTACATGCAAGTGCTAAGCCTATTCCTATACCTAGATCAATATTATCAAACATAGAAGAGGGCTGCCGTTCCTGAGCCACGAGCCGGGTGCGTTCATGCGCAGGAGAACGTGATGTGGAGCCATGATTAAAATCACTTTGAGCACGAGATGCTTGGTATTTTACAGAGTTATCACCATCCACAGGCGTCCCGCTTGAAGATGACGCCAGATTACTCTTATGTTCCTCAGTTGAGGAGTGTGTTTTATCAGCATAACTTCTAGCTGCCTTTTTAATTTCTGAGTGCTGAGTGACACTGTTGGGATCCGTCCCATTTAAGATATCACTACTGGGGAGTACTATACTATTGTGTGTGCTAGAATAACCAGAGTGCCTCCCCTCGTTTACCTCCTTGCGAGGCCTTTTAGTAAGTTGCCAATCTACTAAAGCAGTCCTTAACCTATCAGCTAAAGTTCCTGCACTGGTGCTATTACACGCATCAGAACTCTTAATTGTTTTTATCGTCATAAATCCAAACCTTAAGCATATAACATAGAGAGCTCATTAAAATATATTGATGTAAAACGAACTGTACCTGTGCATAGGAGTAGGGGATATACAGTATGTGTATAATGGCAACCTTAACCCGATGGTAACCTCACAACACCCATCAAAAGTGTAGCATAAGTAGTGCTCAAATACAAAATATCGATTGAGAAAAGGAGCCTCATCCTTTCATCCTTCCACCTTTGTTGATATATAGAATATGAAGCATAAAAGAGGGGGGCTTAAAGGACATGCCACTCATATACATTCTTCGCGCTCCCAATCTACTCTATATTTGTCAGATGAAAGTGAAGGGTAATCTATGTACCTAAGCCAAGCATTCTATAGGCTGTTCATTAAGTAGTATATGCATTTGCGGCTCTCCCATGTCTCTTGCTGTTTTTGTAGCGGCATCATCGCCCTTCTTGCCGCTCTCAGCGCCCTTGTAAAATGTGGTGATACCGTAGTGCGTGATATAGCAGGTCCCTGAACGTACGTTCAGGGCAATGTGGTGCACATTATCATATGTGGCATAACAGGTACTTCTCGTACCTGTGGAAGTTTCTCTGAACTTCCAATTTGCATATATCACAAGGTGTGGTGTGTAGCGACATACCTTACACCTAGATGTTGAATATATTTTACACATCAATAACAGGTTAGAAACATGGCACTCCTACTACCTTTGTTGATACTAGAATATCGGACAACGCCACGCTCTAGAATTGCTTATGGAAGCATAATTTAACTTTTTAGTATCAAAGATGTGTATGTAGGTAGCATATACGCTTTCAGCACGTTTGTATGTATCCGCTAGTGGCAGAGAGCGCACATTCTTAACTTTTAGGCGATGTGCTTACCATCCTTCGTTTCCTCATCTACACTAACATTGTTAGTGCTAGACCAGCACCTATGCCAAGATCCTACACTATCAGTCTATTTCTTTGATAACTACTCCCCAAATATAGGTTTCGAGGTGAATCGTCAGGGTGCTGTTGTTATATGAGTGCAATAATGTTGAGAACAGT
>NZ_JAWLNY010000075.1:0-3565 GCF_036903315.1 Anaplasma bovis
AAGAAGAATATGCATGATGTTAGTAAGGCTATTAATATTCTTGATCCTACAGAAGGTATTGATAAGAAGATTTGTGGTACTGCTTGGGTAAGCAGCAGTAGTAGTGGTACGCAAAACAAAGAAACAGCAGAAAAGTGTTTTAACGGAAGTACTACTAACGATAAACCAACTGGCTTTAGCAAGCTAAGTGACATGTTTAAGACTGATGAGGATAACAAGAACACTTACCCAGGAGACGCAACTAGTAACATGGGAAACCATACCTCATCAAAGATATCTAAAGACGTGTCAGGGTTAAACATAGACCAGAAAAGAATAGTATCAAGTGCCTTCTCGAAGGCACTTGAGGGAGCAGAAATGGTAGAAATTCCCCATAACGTTAGTAATATTCTCATCATGAAGGAAGATGCTATTGATAAGAAGATTTGTAAGGAGTATCACACAGGACATGATACTGAGACAACAAGTGAAACAGCAGGAAAATGTGGTGGCCTCAAGAATAGTGCCACTAGTGGTAGTTTCAAGCAGCTAAGTCATATGTTTGAGGGTGCCGGTAGTAGCAGCAATGAGAACACAACTAAACTGCATTATATAGATGACAAGAATAAGAAAATGGGAGAACACACGTCAGCGACAATCTCAAAGGACGTGTCAGCCTTAGGCAGAGAAGAGAAATGGGCACCAATGTGCGAATTAGGTTGTTTCGCCTATGACAATTTCTTATACTGGCACCTCAGCTTCTGAAACGGATAGTTGGTGTTTTATGCAGCAGTTTGAGGGACGATATAATCCAACACTTGTAGAGGAAAAGTGTAATTCCCTGTGGGAAAGCGAGAATGTGTACAAATGGAAGAATACTGGTGTTCCCGAGGATAGATTTGTCATCGATACTCCACCGCCGACTGTCTCCGGCGTATTACATATGGGTCATGTTTTTAGTTACTGTCATACTGACTTTGTAGCAAGATTTCAAAGGATGTTGGGAAAAGATGTCCTCTATCCAATGGGATTCGATGATAACGGCCTCCCTACAGAACGATTGGTCGAAAAAGTTGCAAATATCAAGGCAGCGCAGGTGCCTCGCGAAGAGTTCATTGCTGTCTGCAACTCTGTGTCACAGAAATTCAGGGCGGAATTTAAGGCTCTATTCAGAAAATTGGGTATAAGCTGCGACTGGTCCCTGGAATATAATACTGTAAGCAAAAAAATACAGAAATTATCCCAAGAATCGTTCCTCATTCTTTACGAAAAAGGAGAGTTGTATAGAAAACAGGAACCCATCCTATGGGATGTAGTAGACCAGACTGCAATCGCACATGCAGAAGTAGAAGAACGAGTAATGTCTTCTCACATGAACGTAATACAATTTCATACTGTATCCGGAGAGCCCATAAATATAGCCACAACTCGTCCAGAGTTAATGCCCGCATGTGTCGCGGTGTTCTTTAACCCCGAAGATGGCAGATATGCACATCTCCGAGGCCAAGTTGCACGCGTACCTGTCGGAGGTGCTGAGGTTAAAATTTTGCCTGATGACAGAGTGAACATAGAAAAAGGCACCGGGTTAGTGATGTGCTGCACATTTGGAGATGAAACAGACGTGCATTGGTGGAGAGTTCACAATCTAGATACTAAGATTATCATCAACAAGTTTGGTCGCTTATGCGGTCTGGAAAAATTTGATCTCCCTGGAGCAAAAATTTCCGCTGCGCGTTTTGAGGGCATGAACATAAAAAGTGCACGGGAAGCAATGTGTGAGGCTTTGAGACAGGAAGGCCTGCTGCTCTCGAGAGAACCTATAGAACATGCGGTGAAGTGTGCTGAACGCTCAGGATCACCCCTGGAGATAGTTCCCAGCGATCAGTGGTTTATAAGTGTTGTAAAACACAAGAGTGCGCTGCTTGAGCAGATACGAAAGGTACAATGGCACCCACCGCATATGCGCAAGCGACTGGAAATATGGGTGGAAAATCTGAATTGGGATTGGTGTATATCACGGCAACGATATTTCGGAGTGCAATTTCCAGTATGGTACTCAAAGCGCGATGGAGAAGTCGGGAAAATAGTACTGCCTGACAAAGACAAATTGCCGATAAATCCCCTTATAGACCTTCCCAGTGGATATGACAGAGACGAGGTTGAAGCAGATGTGGATGTAATGGACACATGGGCTACAAGTTCTCTGTCTCCCTACTTCATAATAAGCAATTTTTCTGGCGATGAGGGCGGCGATGTCATTCCCGCTGATCTTAGAGCCCAGAGTCATGAAATCATACGCTCATGGGCGTTCTACACTATTATCAAGTCCCACCATCATCATGAAAACATACCCTGGAAAAACATAATGATCAGTGGGTGGTGTCTGTCTGATGACAAGACGAAAATGAGCAAATCAAAAGGCACAGCCATAGATCCGGAGAAAATTTTGGCTTTGTATGGAGCTGATGCGGTAAGATACTGGGCTGCCAAGTCTAACCTTGGTTCTGATACGGTGTTCTCAGAAGACATGGTCAAGACTGGGAAGCGCCTTACGACAAAATTGTGGAATGCTAGCAAGTTTGTTTCAATGTTTCTAGGTGACAAGAAAACGCGTTCCCATGACTGCACTTTTCCCACCGACTTATGGATACTGGCAAAATTACACACAGTTGTGCACAAGAGCACTCTGAGCTTCAACAATTATGAGTATAGCGCTGCGCTAGGAACTATTGAGACATTTTTCTGGAACGATTTCTGTGACAATTATTTAGAGCTGATAAAGCACAGGACATACGGGGACCACAGTCATGAGGGCTACACATCTGCTGTGGGTACTCTGGACAGAGTGTTGAAAGCTGTATTGCTTTTGCTGTCGCCGTTTCTGCCTTATGTTACTGAGGAGATATATAGGATCTTGTACAAGGGAGAGTCGGTACATGTGCAAAAATGGCCCTGCTCGTCAGATATTCCGCATGATCAGACCATTGAGAGATATGGGGACATTGTGGTCCACGTGATGGACAAGGTGCGCAAAGAAAAGACTATGAAGGAAGTTTCTGTGAAGTACCCTGTGGAAGTACTTACCATTTGGGGAATGGATAGAAATATTCCTGTGCCTATGTTGCAAGATTTAGAACGTACCTGTGAAGCAAAGGAATTAGTACTGCTAGAGCGCGACGCAGCCGAGTTGAGGGTATCTCTCATCCTGTGAGGAATGGGCAACTGACTATTGCCACGAGAACTACGAGAAGGCATTGCCATCACTAGTAGATATCTTCACTCGCCACTTACCGCATGCTCCAGCGCCATGTCCTTGACTATTACTACAACTATGACACTTTCCTGGAGTCTGAGAGCTACTACTATACTAACTACCGGTACCACAAGTCTTCTTATCGATCCTTTGCGTGGGATCAAGAATATTAATAGCCTTGCTTAACCTCATGCATATTCTTCTTGTGGTTTAGATGTAGATCTCGTGCTGCTCAGCACTGTATTAGCACCGATAGACAATCATTATGCCAGCACAGCCATAAGGAGAGACAGGAAGGCCTTCGGCAAGAACATCATAACAAGCATTAACCAT
>NZ_JAWLNY010000076.1:0-3528 GCF_036903315.1 Anaplasma bovis
GTCTGGTATTGCCTGTTGTCTGTTTATCTCTTGCTGTCGTAGCTGCAACGATATTCGCATGTCGCGTATTTCTCAATCTAGTTTCACGTATACGGCGTGCTCTCTGTTGTAGGGAAACACAAGCCCTGCAAATCGCAGAAAGAAAGGCCGATTCTTACTTTAGGCGCACATCTGCAGAGTATGAAAGAGACGTAATGGCTGAAGTAGATAGGCTGACAGATGTTGTAATTGGGGATGACGCTCAAAGGGCTTACACAGAGGATGGATATATAAGAGATGTAAGGAAAGAAGCTGATAGAACGGCAAATGTTGTTATAAATGAGATGCAATTCAGCAATGCTGAATTGGATGTAGCGCGCGATAGAGAGCGTGCTGTTACTAAATATAGAAAGGATGTGATGGAAGATGCAGCAAAGATAGTAGATGCTGTGATTGAGAAGATGAAATTAGAGAAAGAGTGCAGTTTTGCTATCTGGAAGGAGCGAAAATCTGCGGCGTATGTAGAGGATGTCAAGTCAGGTGCTGATAAAGTTGTAGATGATGCCATTAAGAAGACAAAGGTTATATATAAATGCTATGATGATTGCAGTGGACGCACGTGTACGAAGAGTCCAGACGAGACAAGAATAGTGGTAAAAGATCTGTTGAAACATGCAAGAGTAGAGGGTGCGCAGAAGTATGCACGTGATAATGGCGCAGATCAGCAGAGGTAAAAGCTCAGCTATGGCCATTTATATGGCACAGACACGGTTTAAACAGCATGGGCTAGGAAGGGGGCCGCAGGGTGTGTACCGCCAGTGGTGAATAAGACAGGCAGTTTATAGGCATGAAATGGGTGTATATAGTTCATCTATTCTGCGAGTATTCTGAGAATGGTGATGATATACCTTCAATCTCTGTTATGTATGATATGGTTTTGGACTTTTCAATTTTTATTTCCAGCTGATCTGCGCGTACACAAGCCTTATCTATTAGTCCAGTGACGCTATCTGATAACCTTGCGCAGTATTTTTGTGATACCTTTTTTCTGGCGTGTTCTATGATTGAGGCGATGCTGTAATTTATAATACCGTCTGGAGCATTTTGTGCTGACTCCTGTGCGCATTCTAACAATGCGCCGTGGGCATATATATTTTCTGGAGAATCTTCCTTAAACTTACTCTCCAGCATTGTGCACTCCAAGTTTGTTTGTGTGCATAATTTATGTGCATCTATATACCCGTGAATTGCCGTCAATCTCGCGGATAATGTATTATCTGCTAGTATAAATCTTTTTAGAAGTGTACTTGTTTTCGAGAGGCTGTTATCTGCATAACACGCTATTATCTCTTCATTTTGTATTGCTAGCCGCCTAGAGCCGCCATTTTGTTTCAAAATCTCGTGCAATACATGGTAACTAGATGCCCTTTGCTTGAGCAAAGATGCAATGTCATTTTTTAAGGAGTCATGTCCAGCTTCCCCCAAGGTAAAAGCCGGAAGTCGTGTATTATTTTTATCAAGGTATTGTAGCAATACTTGCAACTGAGCAGTATCATGAGGGTGCAGTTTAATATCACTATAAAGAGATTTCCGTATCTTCTGCTTTAGCACAACAAGTACGGATTTATGCATAAGGTGGGAAAAATTGCTCAAGAGGTATATTGCTTTTTCAGCGTTTGCGCAAGAGTGTCCTTGTGTTGTGTACTTCTCTAGCAGAATAGACAGAAATGTCCTTTTTTCCATGTGCATACTGATTGCTTTTTCTATGAAATTTGCATCAGGCACTGGTATGTACTTCGTATATTTTTTGCTCCTGACGTCGAGTATAAATTTCTTGATTGGTTTTGAATGAGAGAAGTCCACTTCTATATTGTTCGATATCTTTTTCCCAGTGATTTTTAGCACTAGTTGCGGAGTAAGCTCTTTATGTGGATTATCTTCGTAGTGATAGTGGTAATCCCGCAATTTGATATTACGGGCGGCTCTCTTAGGATTTCCTGGTGCTACAACTTGCTTGGTAAGCTCTATCGACATTACATGCGAATTGCGCGCATGTGCATCATATGCGTTTTTAGAAATAGGATGTGCCTCTATGACGGAGATTTCTGGGCTGAAAAGTGTAACCACACTTTTTATATCTTCTGGCGAAAAATATACGAATATTTTATCGGAAACATAGTTTTCATGTAGTTTTGCAGAGAAAGATACAACTGCCATAAATGATGCGCAGATACTTAAAGTATTCTTCATGCTAAGAGATCTACTTTTTTTGTGTAGACTTTCCATAATTATCGCCATCGCGGCGGATAATATGTATGCTTGTATAGATCTATTACCAATACTTTTAGTACCAACCAGACTCATAGTCATTACCAAGTCGACAATAATTGGAGACGTTACAGATAAACGGTAAAGTTTATGTTAAAACGTATCATGCTATCGATATAACCACCTAATTCCCATTTATAATCATGAGATTTCCTATCTTTTATTAGGATATATAAGAATAATGAACGTTGTGATGGAATTGATACAAACTTTTAAATGGTAGTGAAAATTATTCTAAATCTAGTACAATGAACTTTCCTGCACGTGCAACGAAGTAGGTTTTGGTAGCTATATGAATTTAGATGAAGAAAAAGTTCGTCTAAGAAAATGCTATAGGAGCCTAAGGAAGGAGTTGCATTCAACATTTAGGGAAGAAGCTTCGGCACGGCTCTTAGAAAATTGTATACGTACTTTAAGTTTTGACGTCGGGACTGTAGTTTCCGGATACATACCGATAGACGGAGAAATAAACATCCTATCACTTATGCAGTATATAAAATTGATGGGGTGTACGGTGGTGGCGCCTGTTGTAGTTCCTGATAGCAGAGTTCTTCTTTTCAAGGAGTGGCATAATGATTCAACTCTTGGAGTTGAAGCAAGAACTCCAGAGCTGCTTCTAGTGCCGCTTATAGCCTTTGACGACCAATTACACAGGCTTGGATTTGGAGGAGGCTACTATGATAGCACCATATGTTTTCTAAAAAAGAGCAATCCGTTGTTGTTATGTGTAGGAATAGCATACGATATCCAGCGTTGTGATAAGGTGCCGGTTTCCTCTCATGACCAAGGATTAGATTTGGTTATTACTGAGAAGCATGTATATAATCCTGTCAGATAGACTAATAGCGTGAGTGCTGCTGTGCAATATACATATATCGAAGACAGTAGTACCTTTCATTCCTTATTGTTTAGTGATGCAGATGACTTACATCAGCATGGTTGCGTATACATAAATGCATAAACCCGTATTGCTTGCAGAAATGTTAGAAATTCTCTCACCGGTGGATGGGGGAGTATACATAGATGCTACTTTTGGTGCAGGGGGCTACACCAAGGGAATATTGGACAGCGCACAGTGTACTGTATACTGCATAGATAGGGATGCTATATCGGAAGAGTTTTTTTTCAAATTGTCACAAGAATATAAGGGGAGAACTCACTTTTTTCTTGGCAAATTTAGCGATTTACAAAGCATCATCGGGCACTTCAACATAGAAAAAG
>NZ_JAWLNY010000077.1:0-3454 GCF_036903315.1 Anaplasma bovis
ACCAGGGTTAAATTTCTTAGACGCCAAGGGGGAGTGTATCGTGATTTCGGCTGTGCAGTCAGCAATAGGCACAACAGATACAACACTAGAATGGAACAGCTTGCGTATCGTCTCAAAAAATTTGGTATTGTCCTCACATTGTTTATAGTCAGCAAGCTTCTCGCTTATCGCTAAATAGCCATTTTTTGCACTTGCAATAGCTTTCACTACGCTGCCTCTATAATGAGGGTGCAGGTCTCCAAAGGCACTTACCGTATTTTTAGGTGATACAAAAAAACTTTCCTCATCTTTTAGTATATCCTGGAGCTGACAAGGCGCCTTTTGAATTAAATCCTGCTTTAATGTGTCATCTTCAAAAATTACAGAATTTTCACATGTACCTACAGCAATTACTATGCACTTTGCTGGTATGAACTTTTCCTCACCATTTGAGTCTATGGCCACTACTCCCGAAGCGTGATTATGTTCATCAATCGCTATTTTGTGAAGCTGAAGATTCTCCGCGAAATATATCCCTTCAGACATCGCATATCTCAGTTCTTCGCTGTTTATTCTGTAAGCAGGGGAAGAGTTAAAACTACCCCTGTAAACGATTGTGACGCCATTCCACTGTTTCAGTAAGCCCAAAATATTTGGAATCCTATTCTCAGCTTTAGCTCGCTTCTTTTCCTCCCTTATCTGCTGTGCATGGGAGATAAATTCACCAAATATTTTGCGCTCCTCTGCATCCCATTCATCTTCCACGGACTTGCCGTATTTCTCAGTTACTTCTTCATATCTAGAGAGAAACTTTTCAACTTGTACAGGGTAATAGGCCAGCAATTCTGTTGCAGTGTCTACAGCTGTTAATCCTCCACCTATCACCACGCAGGGGAACCGGATTTGTAAATTTGTTACAGAGTCAGTATGTGGCGCATTGCCAAGATGAAGAGACATCAGAAATGATGAGGCAGTGAGCACTCCCTTGGCTAAAACGTTCTTTATGTCTGGAATTCTGGGAGCGCCAGCTCCAGTAGCAAGTGCTACATGGTGAAATCCAAATGATAGCGCATCAGCCACGCTTAAAGTGCTGCCTAACATAACTCCGCCATACATGGCAAAATTGTCCCTTCTCTCTAAAAGCAGTCTAGCCACTTTCAAGTAGTTTTTATTCCACCGTGCCGTAATGCCATATTCAGCTACTCCTCCGAATCCATAGGAAGTCCTATAGTCTAGGTGTTCAAACAGCTCAGTTTTTACATCTTTTATCAGAGAAAAGCGTTGTTTCTTTCCACACTTCGTCACTCCTGAGAGATTCTCAGGGAGTGGATCAATTTTTAGACCATCTATAGCTACAACGTTGTGTCCCTCGTTTAGCAAGTAATGTGACAATCCTATTCCAGCTGGGCCAAGGCCCACTACGAGAACATTCTTGTTAGTGGGAGTTTGAGGAAGTACATTTGCAAAGGCTAACGGATTCCAACGGGTGAACAGGGAATATATCTCAAATCCGTAACTTAGATTCAGGACAGAATCCAAAATGTGCGTTTCTATGGAGGGGATGTCAACTTGCTGTTGCTTTTGGTATATGCACGCGCGGGAGCAATCATTGCAGATTCTATGTCCTGTCAATGCACACATCGGATTATCTATTACGACAACTGCCAAAGGAGCGATAACAAGCCCTTGGCTTCTCAGTAAATTTACTTCTGAGATCTTGACTTTTAACGGGCATCCAGTCATCGCAACCCCCAGAGGGGACGCTTTGAAGCCACCAGACTTGTCTTGCATGCCTTTAGAACAGCTGTCACGGTTCTGTTTGTGACACACTATACAATAGTGTACTTCGTTAAGTGCGTAATTTTCAGATGGTTGCGTAGCAACATTAAATCCCATTCTTATCTTTTCTAATTTAGGTCGGATAATTTTCGCATCTATAGAGCAACTTAGCTGCGTATTTTCAATAGGGACCAGATTTTCAACGTCATATTTTTCAGGCACTTGAAAGAGGATAGACTTGTTGTCTGCATGTGTCATATATGCAGCGTACTTTGCTGCCGCATCTATTTCACTTTCATATTGTTCTGGATTCTGCATCCATTCGTTAACTTGATGAGCAAAAGTGGACTCGTCTATAGGCATGCTCATGAAATTTGCTAGGCCACTCGTTATCTCCTCTATATTGAGATCTGCAGGGTTTGAGTATTTGCGCAGAGCATATCTGTGCACAAAGTTTCTTTTACATTTGTATATGGATGAGAATTGTTCATGTACGACGCTGAGCTGTTCAACTTCTTTCTCAACACCAAACAATTTGACGATAAATTTTTCTAATACGAAGGCTAGTTCAAGCATAATTTCCGTGCTGCCAATCTTGGCATTTCTCGCTTGTATAGTGCTCTCTAGTAGGCTATCTGAGTGCTTTTTTACGTCTTCCAGAAACAGTAAATCTAGCTTTTTAAGTCCGTCCATTGAGTATAGGTCATCTAGACTTACGTTTAACATTTCGCTGAGAGAATGAAGGTCTCCGTTAGTTAATATATCAGGTGAGTGTATTGTGTAGCAACATGGATTTTCCACACTGGCAAGGTGGGATTAAGAAAATTTTTCGCACGTATCGCCGATAAGAGCACATGGAAAGGTGGGGCGGATGTATAACTTACACATTACATACGGCATAGGGCAGGTTATTCCCACTCTATGCCGTAGAGTATGAGAAAATGTGAAACTACCTATGCATTGTACTAGGAAGATCTTTAGGCAAGTTCTGAGAGGCAGCTTTACCCTTTTCCTCAAATGACCTTATTATCTTAGATATAGCCGAGTCATTTCGTGTAGCAGAAGGAGCATTGGAAGGGGTTTCTGCGAACGATGAATGTTCCCTAGATAAGATATCTTGGTACGCTTCTGAAAAACGAGATCTGTTGATTTTTTTCATGGCTCTCCTGATATCTGAGAAGGTCTCAGCACTAAATGGCTGCTCATGTTCTTCATGTATTGTTAGAAGAGAAGCATCAGATGAACGTAGCATACCCGCTTTTGATCTCTTGCTAGTCGACGCTGTTTTTCCTGCTTCACTTAAGTCCTGAATATTACCTACTTTGTGCAATGATGCACTATTAGTAGGTACATTATATGCACAGTCTATAATTCCGCCGCTAGGTAAGTACTCGCTGCACAAATCCGGAAGGGATGCATTTTTTTGTTGTAATTTCCCTTGAGTATTTACTGCCACACTGCCGGAAGTAGTAGCTATATCAGATGTAGAATTGGTTTTGAAATTTTTGCTTAGCCTAGAAAAAGATACACCATTATTCGGATTATCTCTAAGTAACGACGATGTTTGTGTATTTGTGGTGCTAGTGTTAGCAGAATAGGGTGCCTTCTCATCTGCACTAGTAGCAGGGAAGATGTGATAATAGCTGACTGGGCGCTGCTTTTTTAGTTGTGTGATAGGTTGTTGCGATGTTGATGC
>NZ_JAWLNY010000078.1:0-3263 GCF_036903315.1 Anaplasma bovis
ATACTCTGGGGCTTTGCCGAGGCAATACATGTTCTGCAGCGGTTATCATATCTATGACAAGTTACTCACGGAGTATGTCAGGTACTGTTCAGAGTTGTGAGCATCCTAATAGTTTTTCATTACTGTGAATGTCTGTGTCAGTGGGAAGATACCTTGTACGCAAGAGTAACAAGACTTTGGGTTGTTTCGCTACGGCAATGCGTGTTCCTCAGGGGTTATTAGGTCTGTACCAAGGTACTCACGGAGCACATTGGGTACTGTTACAGAACCGTCAGCATTTTGATAGTTTTCCATTATGGCAGCGATGGTCCTGCCTATAGCTAGCGCAGAGCCGTTCAAGGTGTGAACAAATGATGACAGCTTTTTTTGATTCTCTGTGCGGAAGCACTTTGCACCCATTCTCCTTGCCTGAAAATCTTTACAATTTGAGCAGCTTGAGATTTCTCTGTACTTGTTTTGAGCCGGCATCCAAACTTCAATATCGTAAGAAACACTGGCGGAAAAGCCCATGTCGCCCGTGCACAGCATTATAATCCGATACGGGAGTTCCAGCCTTTTTAAGACCTCTTCTGCCACGTGGAGCATCCTTACTAACTCGTCGGAGGACTGGCTTTCTTCGGTTATACTCACCAACTCAACTTTGCTGAACTGATGTTGGCGAATCATGCCTCTGGTATCCAATCCTGCGCTTCCAGCCTCTGCGCGAAAGCACTGTGAATATGCTGTGTACCTGAGAGGTAAGGAACTACTTGGAAGGTTCGTGTCTGCCACCAAGTTTGTAAGCACAACTTCACTCGTGGGGACTAATCTGAAATCATCAACTGTTTTAAAAGAGTCGTGAGTAAATTTTGGCAACTGCCCAACATTGTACATCGCTTGTTCGTTTACCAAAGAGGGATGAAAGACTTCCGTGTAGCCAAACTCTTTGGTATGCATTTCCAACATGAAGTGCGCAAGGCTTCTTTCCATCTTTGCTAGTTTGCTGCTTAGTAAAGAAAACCTTGATCCAGACATCATTGCGGCCCTGCGGAAGTTCATCATGTTGAGTTCTTCCCCAAGAGTATAATGAGGCTTTATGTCGAAAGAAAAATGCCTCTTTTTTCCGTGAACACGTATTTCCACATTGTTTTCTTCGTTTACACCCAATGGTACGGCAGCATCAGGTATATTTGGCAGCGAGCGCAGGATGTCAGATAACTCTGAATCTGATCGCATACACTCTTCAAGCTCCACAATTCTGTTTGCAATGTCTTTGGAAGATTCGACCTTTGAAGTGCAATCTGCGCCATCTTGTTTGAGACGCGTCACTTCCTTTGACAGAGCATTTCGCTGTTCCCTGAGGTGTTGCAATTCTGTAAGTCTTTGCCGTTTTTTGGCGTCAAGTTCCAGGATTTTCGCAGCTTGCTCCCCAAGGCCACGAGCCTTCATTGCTTCGTCAAACAGAGAAGGATTTCTTCTTATGAACTCTATATCGTGCATGCAAATATATTGTGTGCAGAAGGATTTAGACATACTACACGATAAGCCATACAATTGTTAACACTATTTTAGCGCACGTAACGGCTGGCATATGATACTAGATATTTCGGGGCAGATGTTTTTACTGTGTGTCATTGAAGCGGTAGGTGTTTTTGTTTGCGCGTACGCTATTCTGTGCCGGTCAAGAGTACCGAAGAATAGCTATGACGCTATTGTTATTGAAAAAGCGGGATTGGAAGTTAAGCTTCAAGAAAATAAGGAGGAGAACCTTAACTTACAGCAAAGAATTCAGGAGTTACTGCAGGAACTTCAAGCTACAAGAGACAAGGTCTTGGTTCTTGAAATTGAAAAAAGCAATCTAGAGAAGGCCAATGCCCAGCAGGATTCCTTCTACAAGACTATGGGCGAACAGTATAGGCTGCACTTCGAGAATTTGGCCAATAAGATTTTTGATGAGAAAATGGACAGGTTTAGCAAAATGTCCAGAGAGGGTCTAGGAGGTGTACTGGAACCTGTAAAAGAGAATATGAAGATCCTCAAAAAGGAACTTGAGGAGGCTTTTGTCCGCCATGGGCAGGAGCAATTTTCTCTCAAAAATGAGATAAAACGCATAGTACTTGCAAATGAGAAAATTACACTGCAAGCGGAAGGTCTCGCAACGGCTCTTAAAGGTAATACCAAATTACAGGGGCATTGGGGCGAGGTAATGCTCGAGAAGGTTTTGGAAGACTCAGGCTTGCGCAAAGATCAAGACTATAAGATGCACAGCTCAGGTATGAGTTTAAGAGGTATATCTGGTGGCAGGCAATATCCTGATGTAGTTATACTATTGCCGGAAGATAAACACATCGTTGTTGACGCCAAGGTTTCGCTTGTTCACTACGAGCGTTATTGTTCCGAAAAACAAGATGAGGTCGTTAGAGTATCTCATCTGAAGCAGTTTATACACTCTGTGAGGTCGCACATAAATGACCTTGCGGGAAAGAGGTATTCCGACATAGAAAGCCTTAACGCACCGGATTTTGTGCTTATGTTTGTACCTATAGAAAGTGCGTATTTCTTGATGGTAAGGACCGATACTGAGCTCCACGGGTTTGCGTGGTGTAAAAGGATAGTTCTGGTGTGTCCTTCTACGCTTTTGGCTACTCTTAGAACTATAGAGTCCCTTTGGAGACTTGAGAAACAGAACCGCAACACGCTGGAGATTGCGCGTCAAGGTGGAGCATTGTACGACAAAATTGCTGGGTTCGTGCAAGACATGCAAAAACTCGGTAAACAAATAGGTGCCGCAGAAAGTGTGTATCAAGATGCAATGAAGAAGTTATCTGAAGGCACTGGGAACATTTTGTCGCGCACTAAAAATCTGAAAAGTTTAGGGGTGAAAGCTTCGAAAAGCCTTGAACTAGATTCAGTGTAGCTGCGAAGCTGCAGTTTCCTGCAATAAGAGAGACGATATAGCTCTATTCGGTCAGAATCTTAATCACAGCTATCACCGCCTTGGAACATGAGCTCTAACCACCTTGTTCATAGCTGCTTGCCCGTCACGCAAACGCGTCAGAAAATCAGCAATGAGACCAGACAACGATACAACAAAACCTCACTAAACCCTACTACCAACTTGACTTTGTTAACCCCGATATCTACCCATAGAGCCCAACTGCCTTAGCACGATGTGAGACATCATCATATAAATACTACGCGGCGTTTGAGTCATGCGGTAGCTCTAGCCCTTATAGTGAGAGGAATCTCTCGTCATTTTCTGCAGCTTCGTCTGTGCAGCGAAC
>NZ_JAWLNY010000079.1:0-3219 GCF_036903315.1 Anaplasma bovis
GCTAGGAGATGTAAACCGCTCGTAGCACACACTTACAGTGAGCGTAGTACTGCTTTATCTCTCCTTATGGCACTGACACGTCCGTTGTACGTATGTGCTTACTGGTAATATTCTTGAAAAAAAGCGTCGCGGAAGAATTTTTACGGCTCCGCATATGACAAAAATGAGGTATTTGCTGCTAAATTCTTCACTTCTTATCCTCATAATAAGCGATATCTGTGTTTGCAAACACATCACTCAGCTCGTGATGGTGGCTAATAACGACACGTTTACCTGCAATCATGCCACTCGTTCCCCTCCACTACTGCCTCAATAACACCTATGTTGAGTGACGAAGCAAGCAAAGCTGCCTAATTTTAGATATACATCAGAAATATA
Source organism: Anaplasma bovis (assembly GCF_036903315.1). Lineage (NCBI taxonomy): Bacteria > Pseudomonadati > Pseudomonadota > Alphaproteobacteria > Rickettsiales > Anaplasmataceae > Anaplasma > Anaplasma bovis. The sequence continues at coordinate 379 of NZ_JAWLNY010000079.1, forward strand.
CCTTTTGGCGCCCATAAAGTACCATCCTATGAGGTGAAAACAACCACTATGGTACTGATAGATTTGCAGCACAACACCGGACCATCACTGATTAAACACTTATCAGCATGATCTTTTGAACTTCTCTGCAAGGCACACCGGGTAATTATCCCACTCAATAGTCTGACTAGAAAACTTCCTCAACACTATCGAAGACATCTTCTGTATTAGATTTACCTGCAGCAAACAGATCACTGTTACTCACAAGCTCAAGAAGATGATTACGGATCTGGTCCTCTAGCGATGCCACCAATTCAGGATTGTTTTTAAGGTAGTTTTTACTGTTCTCGCGGCCCTGGCCTAGCTTAGTTCCGCCACAAGAATAGTACGAGCCGGCCTTTTCTATAAAGCCATACCTCACGCCCATGTCTAGTATCTCACCTAATTTTGAAATTCCCTCATTGTATATGATATCAAACTCAGCTTGCTTAAAAGGAGGTGCAACCTTGTTCTTGACGACCTTTACACGGGTCTGGCTTCCCACAATTGTATCCTTATCTTTTATAGAGCTCACCTTTCTGATATCAAGCCTGATAGAGGTGTAAAACTTTAATGCGCTTCCTCCAGTAGTGGTTTCCGGATTTCCATAGACGATGCCAATTTTCATCCGTATCTGATTTATAAATATGAGTACACAATTAGCTTTTGACACTATAGAGGTCAACTTGCGCAATGCGTGACTTAATAACCTAGCCTGCAGGCCCATATGCTGATCACCCATATCCCCTTCGATTTCCGCCTTGGGGGTTAACGCGGCCACAGAGTCTATAACTATTACATCGATAGCACCGGAATTTACGAGATACTCAACGATATGCAACGCCTGCTCTCCAGTATCTGGTTGACTGACAATAAGATCACCTACTTCGACGCCCAATTTCCGCGCGTACAGGGTATCAAGCGCGTGTTCCGCATCAATAAATGCACAGTGCCCACCCTTCTTCTGTGCCTCAGCTATTACATGAAGCGCTAGAGTAGTCTTGCCACTACTTTCGGGCCCGTAGATTTCAACAATTCGGCCCCGGGGAAGACCACCTATACCCAGAGCCGCATCTAAGGCTATCGATCCAGTAGAGATGCTTTCTATCTTTTCACAAGGATGCTGCTTAAGCCGCATTATTGCACCTCTGCCAAATGCACGCTCTATCTGCACCAAAGCGCTATCAATAGCTTTTTGCCGCTCTTCTATAGAAGTTTCCTCATCCTTTGACATAACGTGAATACTTAAAAATGCCCCTCACTGAACGAGCCCTATTACGCACTAACATTAGGAAAATGTCAAGATCACTAATTTCTATAGAGGAAAATCAGAACTAACAGAGAAAATCAAGGGGGATAGACTTCAATATATCTACTTATGAGCGATACATCATTAACGTATCTCTACTATTTCCGCTCCTTCAAGTGCCTTTGCAAAGGCACTTGAGACTACTCCGTGCTCTTCTCTGTTTAAAGCTATGATGTCCTTAGATATCTTCGCTGATGTATGCTCACCCATCTTATTAGTCTTAGTATCTTTATAAGTATGATTGGTCTCTTTGTTGGCTGGAGGAGTAAACATGTGACTCAGCTTTCCGTAGCTGCTTTTATCACCACTACCACTACTGTTGATGGTACTTCCACACTTTCCTGGACTCTCCTCACCATGAGTACCTCCATGATGCCAGTCAGCACCGCTTGCAGCCCCACAAATCTTCCCATCAATAGTGCTCGTAATATCAAGAATATTAATAGCCTTACTAACCTCATGCATATTCTTCTTGGTCAGTAGTAGATATAGAGCGTATCTCTACTATTTCCGCTCCTTCATGTGCCTTCGCAAACGCACTTGAGACCTTACCCTTTTGCTCTCTGTTTAGGTTTTGTCGTATGTCATTAGCTATTGTCTTAGATGTCTCCAAACCCATTGGTGTCTCTGTTTTGTCATACTGTCCGCCGGCTGCAGTACTACTAGTCTTATCCCACAGGGCAGTCAAACCGCTTGCTGTGGCACTACTACTCCTTCCTGTTACTGCTTTCCCACACTTTCCTTCCTTCTCTCCATCTCCTGTATGATGGTCTTTGTAGGCTCCCCCGGCATTACTGCTCTTACAAATCTCCTTCTCAATCGCTTTATCAAGACTATCAATAACCTCCTTGACTTCGAACATCCTCTTCTGGCTTAGTCCATGGATCCCCTCAGCTAACTTAGATGTCTGATCGAGAGCAACGTTATAAGCAAGATCTTTAGCGAGGAGATAAATACCTTCTTCATCACCATCTCCCCTCTTTACTCCTTACAAGATATACATCTTTGATGTATATCTTGCGGTGTCTGTGTTATTACTACTAGTAGCAGCCTTTGCAAAGGCACTTGAAACCACTCCTTTCTGTTCTCGTGTTAGTGAGGCTGTATCACTAGCTATTACGCCCGAAGTAATTGGCCCCATCTTACTCTCCTTAGTTGTCGCGTAATTGCTTTTAGTCGTCGTTTCGGAAAATAGGTCACTCAGCAAGTTGTTACTGCTTGCACCGGTCTGACCGCCATCACTCTGACCATCACCACACTTACCTGTAGTCTCCCCTGCACTACCACTCTTTGCAGCATGCTTTCCACTACCACAAATCCTCTTATCAATACCTTCTGTAGGATCAAGAATATTAATAGCCTTACTAACATCATGCATAACCACCGGTACCATTACCACTAGCAGCACCTGAGTCTCTCCCCAATCCCAGCACACCCATAAGGAGAGACAGGAAGGCCCTCAGCAAGAACATCATAACAAGCATTAACCATGACAGAGGTAGTAGATATAGAGC
>NZ_JAWLNY010000080.1:0-3172 GCF_036903315.1 Anaplasma bovis
TCAGAGATACTAGATAAGGTTTCCAAAAATGAAGTTAAGGTCTTGTATTTGCTTGGCGCCGATGAGATTGATCTAGAGCAAGCTAAAGCTTCTAACCCTGATCTCTTTATCATTTATCAGGGGCATCATGCGGACAGGGGCGCTCACGTAGCTGATGTAGTGTTACCTGGAGTTACGTATACAGAGAAGCGTGCTACTTATGTTAATACAGAGGGCAGGGTACAGAGAACAGAGCTGGCTGTGGGTTCTCCTGGAAATTCAAAGGAGGACTGGAAGATTGTCAGTATGTTATCAGAAGCTTTTGGATCGCCTCTTCCCTATAAAAGTACTCCGGATGTATGGAAAGGTCTTGCTGAAATCGGAAGGCAGTTTTCTGAGGATAACATTGGTAGCTTAGTAAGCTCAGAATGGAAGCTTCCCAAGTTTGGTAAAAATATTGGAGCATTGGGAGCGCGTGATAAGAAGTTCACATCTGTAGTTAGAAACTTTTACATGACTGATCCTATAAGTAGGGCTTCTATCACAATGGCGAAGTGTACCAAGTTTTTTACGAACAGAGCTTACTGACATGGGTAATGCACTTGTTGAGCTGCTGTCTTGGGTTCTCTCGAATAAGTTCCTCCTCGTTAAAATGCTCGTTCTCATCACGGGCGTCATGGTATCGGTTGCATATCTAGTTTACATGGAGCGTAAAGTTATTGCGTTTATGCAATTTAGGCATGGGCCTAGTGTTGTGGGATTTTTTGGTCTACTGCAGCCATTTGCGGATGCATTTAAGTTACTGACAAAGGAAAGTATAATGCCCATGAAATCTAGGGGTATTATGTTTTTTGCTGCTCCTGTGATCATGTTTGCGCTTGCCATATGTGGGTGGGCTGTAATTCCATTAGGCGCTAGTGAAGTGGTTCAAGAAGGCATCACCACTGTTGTGCCATATGCAATTGCGAATTTAAACTTGGGTGTGCTATATCTACTTGCCATATCTTCGCTAGAGGTTTATGGCGTCATAATCGCTGGATGGGCTAGTGGCTCTAGTTATGCATTTTTAGGTGCTATAAGATCTGCGTCTCAGATGATTTCGTATGAGATGTCGATGGGGCTGGTTATTCTAACCGTGGCAACTGTTACTGGTTCCTTTCGGTTGGTAGATATTGTGGTAGCTAGGCATGCGATGCCATACTGGGTTGACATACTTTTGCTCCCTATGATAGGGGTATTTTTTATATCCATTTTGGCTGAAACAAATCGTCATCCTTTCGATCTTCCAGAAGCGGAGTCTGAGCTAGTATCAGGGTACAACGTTGAGTATTCGTCTATGTTGTTTGCCATGTTTTTTCTTGGTGAATACGCAAACATGATATTGGTGAGTGCAATCATGGTGATATTTTTCTTAGGCGGATGGTATCCCCCTATAAATCTGGGAATTTTCTACATGATACCTGGTTTTGTGTGGTTTTTTGGAAAGATATTCTTCCTACTTTTTTGTTTTATATGGATAAGAGCTACTATTCCTAGATACAGGTATGATCAGCTCATGAGATTGGGCTGGAAGGTACTTTTGCCTTTTTCTTTCATATGGCTTATGCTGGTATCTGGTACAATGTTATACTTTGATGCGTTTCCAAAGTAAGATCAGAGCCTGGTCCGAGGAAAAGCGGTGGCTTTTAGAAGATGTATAAAGTGCCGAGGAGTTTGTTCTCCAGTAGCAGCTTTCGTGACAAGGATAAATTTGTCGTAACTACTTCAGCCTTCCCGGTTACGCCACTGATGAGTTTGCTCAGTGCATATAGCTCAAAGTATAGCAGTGGCAAAGTAATCCTTGTGTATCATCTAATTGCTTTATCTACCTTGCTGCCTATTATTTTTCGCTGTAGAAGCTGCTGGGGCAGCAGGAGAGCTTTTGGGTAAATCTTTTTCTGAAACATCACTGTCTGTAGATAAAATTCCCTCCATTGCTTTTGCATACAATTCGATTTCCTTTTCCATTTCTTCAGAAAGGCGAACAGAGCCTTGTTTCTGTTTTGCTTCAGGAGAATGTGTACCTGGTTTTTCGCTACCTGAATGTATACTTAGTTTTTCGTCCTGCTCCAAAGCGGCTTTAGCATCTTGAGCTTTTGTGATCTTCCACGTAGCTCCGGTAATGGAAGACATATTATATATATGTTTGAGGAGAACCATGCCATCTGCCTGCGGTATAGGACCGCTGTCTTTTTCAGGTACAGGTAAGCTGCCTCTATCAGTCTTAACATTGTCAAGCGCCATGACTAGTAGAGGTAAATCGTTGAGACGAAGATTGATGCTGCTATCAAGCGAAGATCTCTTTGATATATCTCCTACTTCTGAGACAGAATGTTCTATCAAATTGTCCATATACCTTCCGTAACCATATGCAGAAGAGAAGCCATCTGTAAGAAGAGGAGTTAAAGACCTGATTTTGCCATTTTTGATCTCAAATAATGGATTATTTACGTTGCGGCACTCTATTCCGTTCCTAGATAATGCTTCAGGTATTACATTACGTAAGATCTTATAAGTTTTTGTACCTATGTCCTTTTCACCTTTTTCAACAGACTTTCTGCACTCAGAAAGAATTTCTGATACTGCAGCATGGAGATTGTCTCCATTGACGTTGTTGAGAGCATATGACAAGTCTGCATATGAGCACAGAGTGTACAGAATTGCAGAATTGAGCATCTCACTCTCTTGAGGAGATCTGTACTCACTTCTCAGTCTTTTTATGTCTAAAAGTAAAGTATCTATACTGGCCTTCTTTAGAGATGCAAGCTCCCTGTGTAGTGCTACAGGAGTAGGGGAGTCTAGAAGCTTGTAACCTTTCCATTCATTTTCCTTGCCTCTTGTTTCCGAAGTGGGATCTAAAGACCTGCGCCCACTTCTTTCATCACCTTCTGAGGATTTTTCCTTGCCAACAGGCGTAGCACGTTTTTGAGTAACGCTTGCAGTATGCACAGTATGCTGTTGTCCATGCACAGTATGTTGCTGTTCCTGGACATGGGCTTTGCTAATGTGTGTAGCATCTCCTGCTATAGCGGCTGCAATAGCCTCAGGCGTAGCACGTTTTTGAGTAACGCTTGCAGTATGCACAGTATGCTGTTGTCCATGCACAGTATGTTGCTGTTCCTGGACATGGGCTTTGCTAATGTGTGTAGCATCT
>NZ_JAWLNY010000081.1:0-3162 GCF_036903315.1 Anaplasma bovis
ACTGCATGGCAGAATGTTAGACGCAGTTTTTGGCAGTAAAAACGGTACTATGGTCTTGACTCTTGGCCATACTGTACCTCATTAGAAAAAGCCTGTGAGAGATACAAATTTCCTAGAAAATATCTCTTGCACATCGATGCCCAGTGAATCATACATATTCAGAAATAATGGACAAGAGCAACAAAAATAGTGGTGTCATTAGATACTTATCATCTTGGTTTATATATGCCAGTTATCCTACTAATATTCGGCATAAATTTTCTACATATCGGGATATATTCTCGACATTCATAGAGTGCGATATAACAAAGTTATTGCAACGAGTGGAGATAATGATGTGTGATATTAATGTTTTTTTGTGCGTTGAAAATCTTATTCCTTCGCGCCAAAACAAAAATCTAGCAGATAATTCTATGGGACGAGCCAGTACAAGACGGATATTTTATACGCAATATGACAATTCCTAAAGAATTCGCATATAATCAAGCCATCATATCGCATAGTATTATTTCACCAATAGCTCATTATTTGCCCACGTTAGTTACCTCAATCAACGTTTTACAGAAAGCCCCTAGTACTATAAACTCAAACGAACTGCCCTTAGAACAGTGTATTACCGGTGATTAGTTTGTACAAACTTCCATCCTGTAAAGATTGGAAAATTGCTCTTACAGTACTCTAACTTGCTACTCTATGCGTACGCAAAAATTTACTGGAAATGTACGTGCGTCAACACAAAGTATCCGCGCAGTGGCGTATACACGGACTTTTGCTCTTCGCTGCACAGAAATGCTTGGCGCAATTTGGTTTACGCATACGCTTTGATTAGTTTCGGCATAAACTATGCTTAGTGGTTGAAGCGTATTATCTTATGCTGTAGAATGGCAGACGCGGTAGTAAGTAGCCCAATTATGGAGAAATTGGTTTCTTGGCCTTTTGTAGAAGCCGAGAAGGTGTTGCACACCTTTGGTGACAGTAAAGAGATTATACTGTCTACTGGTTACGGGCCTTCAGGGTTGCCGCACATAGGCACTTTTGGTGAAGTGCTTAGAACAGTTTTCGTAGCAAATGCTATCCGTGAAATCTCTCCCGGAACAAAGACAAGGATTCTGGCTTTTTCAGATGATATGGATGGGCTGCGGAAGGTACCTGATAATCTGCCAAACCGTGATATGCTTACCTCCCATTTAGGCAGGTTGCTCTCTTCTATACCAGATCCCTTCGGTACTGCCCCAAGTTACGCACACCATATGAATGATACATTCTGCGCATTCTTGGATAGATTCGGGTTTGAGTATGAATTCAAAAGTGCTACAGAATGCTATAGATCGGGCATCTACGACGATGTGTTGCTGAAGTTGCTTAAAAAATATGATGATGCGGTTGGAATACTGCTACCTACTCTCGGTGAAGAGCGGCAAAAAACGTATAGTCCTTTTCTGCCCTTATGTCCCGAAACATCAAGGGTCCTTCAGGTACCTATAGTGAGGACTGACCCAGAACGTGGCACGGTTTGCTATGAGAATGACAGAGGTGATCTTGTTGAGGTCCCGGTAACTGGCGGTAAATGTAAATTGCAATGGAAAGCGGATTGGGGCATGCGTTGGGCTGCTTTTGGGGTCCAATTTGAGTCTCATGGAAAAGATCTTACTCCGTCTACTAAGCCCTCCTCCGAAATATGCAAGTTGCTGGGAAGACAGCCCCCGGTGTTATTTCCCTATGAGCTCTTCCTTGATTCTGAAGGAAAAAAGATATCAAAATCAAAGGGTAACGGCTTTACTGTTGATGAGTGGCTTGCTTGTGCGCCGTATGAAAGCCTTGCTCTATATATGTTCTTGAATCCTAAAAGGGCAAAGCGTCTGTGCGCGGACGTAGTGCCGAAATTTGTTGATGACTATCTTTCTTTGGTGGAAAAATATCACAAAGAACCGTGCCTGGACAATCCTGTATGGCATATACACAATGGGAAGGTACCTGAGTTAGAGCTCTATGGTCTGACGTTTTATTTACTCATCAATACTGCTTCTGCGTGCAATGCAGATGGTGTAGAGATGTTGAAGAAGCTCATAAAAAGATACAAAGGAAATGTTGATACAGAGGACAATGCTCTGCTCTTGAAACTTCTCGAGTGTTCTGTAGAGTATTGCAAAATGTTTATTATGCCAAATAGGTCATTTCGCACTCCTACTGATAGTGAGATAGTGATGCTTTTGGACTTAGTGGAAACGATATCAAACATGGATGATGAAGCGTCCTCAGATGAGGTGCAGTACAATGTGTTTGAAGTTGGTAAGAAATATTATCCTAATGACCTACGTTCTTGGTTTAAGATGCTGTACGAGGTATTATTGGGTCAGAGCGATGGTCCAAGATTTGGCTCTTTCGTTAAGCTCTACGGTAGGGAAAATACAATACAGTTAATAAGGCGCGCTGCCGCTCAAGCCAATGGTATGGGAGAAAGTTGAAACTCCTACGGTCGCTCATAGTCTTTGCCGCGTCCTTGCGGCCTATTTCCTTTTTAATGGACAATGTATTCTAACGCATAGTATTTGACACACCAAGATGGTATGCTATCCTAGTGCACCATGGTCCATAGGTCCGTTATGCTTGTTAGGTTTGTCGTAGTGTGCTCTGCACTTTTTGCGCTGAGTGGGTGTTTATTGCACGTGCAACATAACGGGTATCCATTGGCAAATATAAAGCATTGGGAAAGTGTAAAGGAAGGCGCAACAAGAGCTGACGTGGAAAGGACGTTGGGGTATCCCGTAATTGAAGAGGGGGATTCTTGGATATATCCTTCATGTCTTGTATACAGAGCAGCTGCTTCAATTGTGCAGAGGTATAGCTGTGACGTACTAAAGGTGACTTTTGACAAGGAAGGTAAGGTCATGGAGATTGAGCGTTTTCACACTCCCGAACGCCGATTAAGAAAGATTTCAAGACCTGGAGTGCCGGTAACAGGTGTTAATGACGGCCTGTTGAGAAGACTGAGTAGCGCTATAGGCGTGACCGGATAGTAATTCTAATTTTAGACAAGACTTGTGTGTTTTTACGGATAGTTTGAGCGTCGCAAAACCGCCGCGGAACATATTATATCTCTCGAGCACCGAGCACCGAGCACCGAGCACCGAGCACCGAGCACCGAGCACCGAGCACCGAGCA
>NZ_JAWLNY010000082.1:0-2856 GCF_036903315.1 Anaplasma bovis
TAGACGCTCAGTGCGTATACCCTTGTAGTCCCCATCCCCGAAGACCTTCATATACACACCACCCACGTACACCTGGTACTCTGGTGTCAGGCTCAAATTGACTCCAGCCTTCAGTTTCCCAGTAAGCTTCGCTCTCCAATCATTGCTTGCTATTCCTATTGCACCACTACCAATACCAGCACAAGCGTACGGAGACAACCTCTTATTCTCGCCTATTTCCATCCAAGAGAAGTCATAGCACAAATTTGCAGTCAGGGTCGTAGTGCTAATATCATTCACCTCCACAACATCAGCCCCTTTCTCACGCACAGCAAGCGCACGCGCAAAGTAAGCCCTATTTCTCTTATCCATGCTAGCTATTTTAGTTCCAGCATGGCGCTTACCCTTATCCCGTATACCTGCCCACCTACTGCCAGAGCCATCTTCTTTTACTTTTTCCAAAATTACTTTAGATACATGGGAGCCACTATGCACTTCATCAAACTTATCGGGTATACCGTCTTGTTTTTGAAAGTCGCTTGATTCCTTTACCATATCCCTTATCCTGTAGTAATCCAGAGCAGTCCTATTCAGAAACTTGTCAGCATCACACTCGTCGCCTAACACGTACTCAAGTACGTCATCCACAAGTAGGAATGGCACTCCACCATCTCTAAGCTTATTCTCCCTATTCTCCAGCACAATCTTGCTTTTCTCGCGCTCAATTTCAAGCTCTACTCTAACTCCCGCAACAGCATACCCAAATCCTGCCCTCAAACCTGACGTCTTTCTCTCGAATCGGACATGTGGGGTCAGCGACGCTTTACCCCAATCAAAATTTGAGGAGTGCAACTGTATATGGGGGTCCTTTTTGTTGTACGGGATCGACATCTTGGCTTTGTCCTCAATCCTCAAGCCAAACCCGCTGACATCGCTCACCGCAGGACCCACTCCAAGGCTGAAGAAAAACCTTTCGCCACCTTCTTCTAGTGCGCCAGCGTGCACAACGGAAACACAATTCGCACACACGAAAAAGACACTAACCACGCACAGGAAAAGCCTTACGCTAAATTTATCCATCACCCCCCCCCTCTCTGTAACTGGAGACGAAACAAACACACACTACACGCGTTTCTAAGGCATTATCCTAAAGAAATAGTAAAGAATGTCCAGCACTTTCCATTGTATATGTCCTATCTATTCACATCCAAATCCATACTTGTCCCATTTAGCAGTAACCATATCTACAACACTTTTGCTCATTTCCATTGGGACACCCCAATCCCTCTTAGTTTCAGGATAGATCTTATTTGTCGCATCTAGGCCCACTTTTCCTCCCAGGCCTTCTTCCGTGGAGGCAAAATCTAAGTAATCTATAGGTGCTCCATCTATGAACATCATATCCCTGCGTGGGTCCATTCTAGTGGAAATTGCCCACATAACGTCCTTCCAATCTCTCGCACATATGTCATCATCCACAACTATGACAAATTTTACGTACAAAAATTGCCTGAGGAACGAGATTATCCCCATAATAATTTTTCTCGCGTGTCCTGGATAAGCCTTCTTTATGGAAACCACCGCTATTCTATACGAACAGCCCTCTGGGGGGAGCCAAAAGTCCACTATTTCCGGATAGTGTGCCACAAGTATCGGAATAAAAATCTCATTTAGCGCCTCGCCGAGAACGGAACACTCATCAGGAGGTCTTCCAGTGAAGGTGCTCAAGTACAACGGATCTTTCCTCATGGTTATGGCTTTAACAACGAATTTCGGAAATCGCTCCACAGCATTGTAATACCCTGTATGGTCCCCATGCGGCCCTTCATCGAGAAGATCCCTTGTCACAAACCCTTCTAAAACGATTTCCGCGTTAGCAGGAACTTTTAGTGGAACCGTAATGCATTTTACAAGCTCTGTGGGACTCTTGCGGAGAATTCCGGCAAATTGATACTCAGACATGTTGTCAGGAATTGGTGTGACCGCAGAAATCATGGTTGCCGGGTCAGTGCCCATAACTACAGCAGCGGGAAAATCCTCGTTCTTTTCCCTTACCCATCTCCCATACTGTTGGGCTCCTCCTCTGTGTTTCAGCCACCGCATGATGGTGGTGTTTTTATCCACTACCTGCATCCTATATATGCCCAAGTTAAAATTATCTTCTCTGGCGGTTGAAGGCCCTTTGGTTACGACTATAGGCCAAGTTATCAAGGGAGCAGCATCACCTGGCCAGCAGGTTTGGATAGGAAATTTGGATAGATCAACATCATCCTCTCTAATCACGATTTCCTGACATTTAGCCTTTCTTACATCGCAGGCCCTGGCAGATATAACATTGCGCAATATTGGAAACATCCCAACAATATCTTTTAGCGACTCCGGGGGAATGGGAGACTTAAGGAATGCAAGCAGCTCTCCGATCTTTCTCAGCCCTGATGGGTCAGTACCTATCCCACATGCTATCCTTTCAACCGTGCCAAAAATGTTCGTCACGACTGGCATGCTGCACTTACCGTATGAGTTTGAAACATTATTAAAAAGCAGGGCAGGCCCGCCAGTATTTATAACTCTTCTGTGTATTTCTGTAATTTCCAAAACAGAAGAAACTTCTTCGTCAATTGTTACCAAATCCCGCTTTTCTTTCAAAAAAGAGACGAATTTTCCTAAACTTTCAAACGACACGGCTATGACACAATATGTTCTGGATGTTGCGCAATTTTACACATAAACCACATCTTGTAGCTATTGTTATCGCAAAATGAGGCATTACTTGTGAGGGAGATGAATGGGAGAGCTACGGTAGCGCTTTCAGCAAGAGGCATAAGAACAACGTGGTTAAAGGATAAAGACGCTGCGAATGATAGTAGTGATCGAGAT
>NZ_JAWLNY010000083.1:0-2668 GCF_036903315.1 Anaplasma bovis
GATGACATTGGAGATATGAAGGGGGAGTTGGATGGTATCTGGGAGAAGATGGATAATGTGGAGAAATCCTTGAGCGCAAGGGAAGCGAACTTTGGCGGCGCAATTGAGTTTAGAGACTCAATTTCTCAAGATCTTATGCTTGATCAGATAAAACTTGCAGAAACATTTGAGGGCCCTTGGAACGCCGCCGTTGATCAACTGTCTTCAGCAAGCAATTTTTTTGGGATAGCGGAAAGAAAGAGAAAGGTAGCTGATGATATGAAAAGTGCGCGTGAAAAAAGTTTTAGGGCTTACCTCGGGCTGAATAGCATATTTTCAGAAACGTCCAGTAGTGTCATTAATGGATCACAATACTTAAAAGCGGTAAAACGCAGAGATTTTCGAGCTCAAATGGGTGAAGAATGGTCCGGATTGGATTTATCTACTCTGGAGCAAGAGAGCGAAACAGAAGCTGCACCTACAACAAGTGCCGAATCTGCTGGAGAGGGTGAATCTGCTCGGGATGACGTTATTGTTATACAAGAAGCAGAGGAGAGCACTGAACCCGCAACGGATTCTGAAAGCAGAGACGTGACGAGAGATGCTGAGGCTTCCACAAGCTCCACAACCGCTGCTACAAGCTCTGCGCCAGCTTCTATAAACTCTGCACCGGAAAACAAGCATTTGATTACGGGGGAAAGTACAGACATTGCGAGAGAAAAAGCTGTGTCCTATAGAAGTTTTTTCTCGTTAAAGAAAAAGTCCCCTAGTACAGAGGGTGGTACAGATGATAAAGACACTAAAACAGAGACTACACCTTTGACTGGAAGCTTCTTTTTATTTAGGAAAAAGTCCCTTACCGAAGACAGTGGTATAGGTGAGAAAAAAGAAGTAGAGGGTACCTTTGCTTCATGGAGAAAGTATTTTGCTTCAGTCACTGGCACTGGAACTGGCGATGCTAATGGTAAGGAGGATACTTCTTCGAAAAAAACCGCTTCATCATCGAAAAAAAAGGCGCATACACTTGAGGGACATCCTGTGGTTAAGGAGATAGAAAAAAGCGCGCTAGCTTCTAGTGCTGCACCAGTTGAGGAAGCAAAAGTCTCCGTGGTCAGTGATAATAACAAGGAGAATGCTCATGTTCTTGTTGAAGCAAAAGCTGAAGGTGTGTCGTTGCAACAAATAAGTGGGAAAAAAGCAGTCTGACTTGCTGTGTGTATCGCATAAAAAGTGCTCTAGAAAGTAGTAGGTGGCTGCGGCTACCTACTAGCCCACACCCACGAGTATGTATAAGTTCCCCTCAACTAAATTGCAACTCACAGTACTGTGCTGTGTAGCATATAGTATACTACATTTGCATATGGTAAACTGTGCACAATGTTAGGATATATAAAACTCCTCCGCGATAAAAACAGTATACATCATAACTAATGTACTGTAATATACGTTCTCATACAGAGAAATATTTGATATTTCGAAATTCTTCTCTTAGATCAGATATATAACGCAAGATTACAGCAGGATCTATATTGCTAGATCAGAGGGATTTTGATCATTGAAAGGTGATTATGGAGGTTGTATAATATATGCCGGGAGATTCTGTAATTGATCGTGAGTTAGAAAGTATACAAAGTCAAAGTCGCGAGTACAACAAAAAAATGAAGATAGCCATAGCATGCGTAGTTTGTGTGGCCATATGTACTATTGCAGCTTATGCAGTTATAGCAGAAAGTATTGTTTTACTTATTGCACTTGGGGCTGCATTGGCCGCGGCTGTGGTGGCAACATTAGTTTATGTTGCATATAAGAAGATTTTTGCTCAAGAGGTTCAGCACACAGGGGAGTCACTGGGGAGAGAGGAAGCATTATCCCTACTTGAACAAGATATTAGTAAGGATAAATTAAAACACGTGTTGCGCAACGCTTCTCCTGAAGCACTAGAGGAAGTATGCAAGAAGATATCTGAAGTTTTGCCAGACAATACCTCGATTATCACTCAGGTTCTGGAGCAGGTTGAGGATCGTAAAGAAATTTTAGAGTTGCTTGATCTTGCAGATGAAAATAGCTCGCATGTTGACGAAGTTATCAGAAGAAGAGATTTTGGAAGAATGGCGCTCGCAAGGAGGTTAGAAGCATATGTAGTGGATCTAGCTACTGCGGGTAACTATCGGAAGATTGGAGCTATTCTGGAATACGATCCGTCATTAGTGTATAGCACGTGTGGCACAAGTGGGGAAAGCATTATAAGGTTAGCATCTGGCAATATGCACACTGAGTGCGTGCAAGTACTAAAGGAATTCCATAAAGGAATAGTCGAAGGAGTCATAAGGGGCGATGATAAGTATAGAAAATGTGATCCTGTATTGAGCGTACTACAGCTTATACCGGTAGATCATGAATGTGCTTTAGAGATGTTTAGGAAATTGGCTCAATCTGGCCATAATATTAGGAGTTCTGATCTATTTGCTGTACCTAAGGGCTTAAGAAAAGATTTCGAAGACATACTTTTAAAGTATTGTGTTAATCCTGGAAAAATAGATCCAACTACAGGAGATATACCAAAAGGCATATCTCCTACACGACGCGCAGATATAGTGGGCACTAGTGTTTTTAGGAAAGCATTTACCATGGAGGAAGCGCTAGATGATTTTGAAGCACAACTTAACACGCTAGAACTGCCCTTTTCCGC
>NZ_JAWLNY010000084.1:0-2668 GCF_036903315.1 Anaplasma bovis
CACGAGTACTCTGAAAACAGCGTCGCATACGCTCCCTGAACTGCCAATAACCTAGCAGCAGTTCTACCAGAATACCAGGGAGATGCACTATCGTTACTGACTTCTTCTTCCATAATATTAGCCCAAAAACCTTTTGTATAACTCTATCATTCTTAACATTGCCGAAGCTGCACGACCCCCATAGTCCAGATCTGTAGGACTCGCCCGCTTCATGGCCTCTTCCCCATTGTCAGCCGTAATAATCCCAGTACCGACAGGCACCGCATGATGCGTTGCTATCTCGCTAATGGAAGAATATATAGCTCTAGAAATATGTTCATTGTGTTGCGTTGCGCCTTTAATAATGCAACCAAGGGCGATATATCCATCGTAGGACTCTCTATCACTCATTATGGCGAACGATAACGCAGGGGGTATCTCAAAAGAGCCAGGTACCCTAATAATTTCCTGTTTAATAGCAGAACTTGCACTCTTCAACTTTGCCGTTGCGCCCTCAATTAACATTTGCGAGATTTCTTTGTAAAAGTCTCCCACAACGATAAGAACACTCAAGTTACTATACATATCGCACACCATATCTACGCGGAACTCCCAACGGTAACGTTGCTTCTATACATAATTTTGCGTATAAGCAGCTGCTGCGCAACAGTCAAAACGTTGCTGCATATCCAGTATAACACAAGCCCAGACGGAAAAGACGAGAATATGAATATGAACACATATGGCAAAAACTTCATTATTCCATACGGGTCTTGAGAGCCCACACTGTCCTTAAGGTGTAGCTTTTGCTGCACTATCATCGTAATCCCCAACAAGATAGGCATAACCCCAATGCATATGGGGGGATGAAATGGCAGCAGCCCGAATAAGTTCAGTACATTGGCAGGATCGTAATTAGAGAGATCCTTAATCCAGGCAAACAGCGGAGCATGGCGCATTTCTATAGTGACGAATAGAACCTTGTATAGCGCAAAAAACACCGGTATCTGCGCAATTATCGGTAGAAAGCCCGATATAGGACTAACCTTGTGCTTCTTAAATAATGCTGCAATTTCCTTGCTAGCCCGCAGATTATCAGCTTTATACAATTCCTTGATTCTCTCAACCTCCGGCTGCAGCTTCCTGAGCTTAAACATGGAAATACAAGACTTGGCAGATATAGGCAACAACAAGAGCTTGATAGCGACTGTGAGCATCACGATCGCTAACCCAAAATTGCCGAAGATTTTGTTGAAACACTGCAATAACAAGAAGACCGGCTTAGTTATGAAATATAACATTCCAAAGTCTACTGCTTTGTCAAATAATGGAAGACTCATCTTGCTTTTATATGTATCAAGCAGGTCTAATTCTTTTGCCCCCACAAAAACATGGGAAACAGCTGAAGCAACGCTACGTGGCGCAATTACCTCATAGGTTTTACTAAAATCAACCTGAAAACGGTCTTCATCCCCCTTGCGGACATGCTGAGCACGAAATATAGGCACACCCGTCTTGATATTCTTCGATGTGTTCTCTGATATAAGGGCAGAAAACCAATACTTGTCCGCAAATCCTATCCAGGAGCGCTCTCCATATTCCTTAAGAATTCCCTTTTCCTTGATACTGTGCGAGCTCTTTAGATCTTTATAATTCCATTCACGCAATCCATCTCCAAAGTTGGCTACTACACCCTCATGCGATATCCAGTGAGACTTAGCAGACGTATCGTATGCACGATTTATTCTTCCATAGTGCGCAAGATGCAACTCTTTCCCGGTGTTGTTTTCTACTTCCTGCAGCACTGTAAATACATAACTATCATCTAAAGCAAACTTAAGTCTGAATACTACTCCTTCGCCATTGTCCCAGAACATAGAAAAATCGCTCTTTACCCCGTCGTCATGGGATTCAGATTCTTCTAAGCTCCATATAGAGTCCCTAGAAGGGGTTTTGATTTTGTGTTCGATATCTATCCAGCCGAATTCCACCATAGAGCTGTCAGCAGTTCCTTCAGGCGACATTAAATGGACATTAGGAGAGTCATTATCTATGCTAACTTTGTATTTCGACAATGATAGATCATCCAATATTCCCCCCACAAGGGCAACCGATCCTTCCACACTTGAATTCCCAAACTTAACCCTTGGTACCCTCTTCGTAATGTCCTCTCTTGACTCATAATCCACTATATCAACAACGTCAGGAATAAGAGAGTCCTCTGTTTCCATCACATCTTCCACGGGTACTGAGGTTTTGAATAGCTTGTCCTGTACAAACTTCCATCCAAGCATTATGAGTACAGACGCTATAACAGCCAATACCAAATTACGAACTTCTGACATATAAAACAATTAACAAAGGATTCGAAGCAGAGTGATATAAAGGCAACGCCAACTGCACACGGCAACGTGTCAGGCTACCATATAATATAGAGCAATGCAATACGGATCTGGCTAATGAAACTCCAGGGTCTGAGCCAATTTCTAGCAATTTCCCGAGGTCAGGACAATAAATGGGAATGAGTATATAAATGAAAGAAAGAGAGTAAAAAGGAGTAGTGGTAGTTATGAAGAAATTGAGAAAAGCTTCGGAGTCAAATCCCCGAAGGAGAAGCCAGAAAGTGGACAGGAGAAATGTTCAGCAAAGGTAAGGACTTGCTGCGGATAATACTCTTTACCCTCATAGC
>NZ_JAWLNY010000085.1:0-2592 GCF_036903315.1 Anaplasma bovis
TGCCTAGAACATAGTCCATACGGCTACCTGTGAAAACTCGTGCCAAACAAGTTTTAAAGATGTAGCGCATGCAAAGGTAGTATCTGCGGAGATTCCAGAACATAGATCATACGGCTATCTTAAAACTGACGAGTTTTAAGATGGAGTACTGCGTGTCTGGTGGGGATTCCTGAACATCCCCCATATATGACTGTTTACGAAATATGCGCCTAAAGGGTTTCAAGACGCAGCGCATGCACAAAGGTCATTAGAACATAGATCATATGGTCATCTGCGAAACTCGTGCCAAACAAGTTTTTAAGATGTAGCGCATGCAAAGGTCGTATCTGCGGAGATTCCCAATTTTGAGAACATAACTTCATCATCTTCGGGTCTAGAGTTTGGTGTAGTCAGAAGTTTCTCTCCATAAAATATGGAATTTGCTCCTGCAAACATACACAGAGCCTGCATCTCTTCAGACATATTACTTCTTCCAGCAGCAAGGCGTACATATGACTTGGGCATCATAATTCTTGCTACAGCTATTGTTCGCACAAAATCTATGCCACTTATTTTCTGCATACCCTCCAGCGGAGTACCACTTATGGGTACTAACATGTTTATAGGAACAGACAAAGGGTGCTTCTTCATAGTGGCCAAAGTGACTAACATTTGGGCCCTGTCATGAGTGTCCTCACCCATACCTATAATCCCGCCACAGCACACATTTATTCCTGCTTCTTGAACATTTGCAATTGTTTCCAATCTCTCTTCATACGTGCGCGTGGTAACTATTTTAGGATAAAACTCTTGTGAGGTGTCGATATTATGGTTGTAGAAATCTAGTCCCGATTCCTTAAGCTTTTTCGCCTGATCTAAACTCAATAAGCCAAGAGAGGCGCAGCTTTCCAAACCTTCTTGTTTTATCACCTCAATGAACTTGCAAATTTTTTCAACGTCCCTGTCATGCAAACCCCTCCATGCTGCTGCAAAACAAAACCTAGTTACGCCAAGTTCTTTGGCAACCTTAACAGATGCTTGAATTTCTTCTACAGCGGAAAGAGGCTCCTTCTTGAGTTTGGTTGTCTTCATGTAATGAGCACTTTGAGAGCAGTAGCGACAATTCTCTGGGCATCCACCGGTTTTTACGTTGGCAAGCATGGAAACTTGCACTTCATTGTGATTGAAATGCTCACGATGTACAGAATGGGCCCTGAACAGCAGATCATTCAGCGGAGCCTGAAAAAGATCCATAGCCTCATCTATGGTCCAATCGTTCTTAACCATGTTTAGTATCTTTTTTTGCTCTAGTGGTCTTAGACTGGGAACGTGCCAAGCATTCGCGTAGCGCATCAAATTCTTCCCTACTAACAAAACCCATGTCACTAAACCAGGACTCTACGCGACGCTTGAAGACCTGCTTACCCGACGCAAGAACAGATGAAGCAGTGCTCAATGCAGATATGCTGAGTCTTGCACAGTCTCTCAACAAGGAAGAAAACATACTCCCCGTGTCTCGTTTAATACAACCACGAAACTCTAGCTGTATAACATCCAACTGTCAACGGTAAACAAAGGACGTCCTAACACATTCCTGATATGCAGGTCCAGTGCTCCGTTTCGTCAGCTGCAAACACAAGGACAGAGGCGCCCTTGCACATGTACATCACTACTGCTATGTGCGCCAAGAAGCACTTGGTATACCGCACAGCAATATGCAGAATTTAATACACCTTTCCGCCAACCACGCCTACTATGTAATCCACGGTGTCCCCCGTGCCTAACGGCAATAAACACTGCCTTACCTTAACATCGCGTCCCTCTGCAGTGGCTTCTTCCAGCTCTTCTATGAGAGGACGCTTATTTTCCACTATGGATTCCAGATAATCAAACAGGGTTTCCACAATCTGAGGGAAGAATACCACAATATCAGCCTTTCCAGAGTAGTATCGCAGATCAGAGAAGTATAGCTTGACCGCTTCTGACCCCGCATAGACACACTCGTAATTTCTCATATCTTCTTCACAATGTATCACCTTGAGCATCAGACAATACGGCCAGATAGTAGTTATCTCCTCAGGGTCTAATTCCTTCTCAGTTGGGAATTGCCTGCTTCCACGCAGCTCATCCCAATAAGAACAGAGTATGTTTATTGCTCTTCTTTCTGAAATACATTCTGACATCCGTTACTGTTCCTGTATACCGTGGTAATTTCAGGAATCTATATGAGAAATATTTATTTTTTGTTTATTAACTGCGATTGTCGCTTGCTATGACCCATGGTACCTTCAAATTGTGAGTGTCACCATAAGCTAACCAAGGTGTTGCTCCAACACCCCCAGCCACTGATAACGCCAGGCGTGAATTAATCGGCCTTGCAAGCCTCGATGTACTTAACAGGGTCTACGAGTTTGCCATTTTTGCGAATTGAAAAGCAGAAAAAGTTCGTGTTTTTTCTGTTCTTGTCTTCCTGAGAATCTTCCTCAAAAATTCTTGCAAGTAAGTCACCGCTCTTTACGGTGTCACCAATTTTCACATTTATATCACCGAGACGATAATACGTAGTTACAGTGTACTTGTTGTGTTCAACTATGACTAAATTGCCATAAGACT
>NZ_JAWLNY010000086.1:0-2577 GCF_036903315.1 Anaplasma bovis
CTCTTGCACTTCTTGTGTTGAAGACCTATTAGAACTCTGGACCTTAGTTGGACCTCCAGAAGCAGAAGATCCCCTTTTTGCATTAGGCATAAAAGCTGCTGGAGTACCTGATCTTTTAACAGAGTCCTGAGCCTTTTGCTTACTTGAGGAAACAGTACTCTCTACATGCTCATTAGCATCAGAACCTTTGTTGTGGGCACCAGTTAGACCTTGGCTCACACCAGAGGAAAAAGCACCCACTAGTGCTGCTACGCTAGGACTCTTATCCTCTTGCACTTCTTGTGTTGAAGACCTATTAGAACTCTGGACCTTGGCTAGACCTGCAGAGGCCCGCCCATGAGAAATGGCAGCATAAATCGCATCATAGCCCACTAGAGCAGTAGCACCCTCTTCAGGAGAATGACCATTTAAAACTTCACTAGAGGAACTAACAGTACCACCTTGAGTCCCATACCCAAGATCCCCCCCCCCCTCATTTATTGCAGCGCCCCCTATGCCATGCCCGCTGCCACAGCGATTAGAAGAAGAATCCGAATCATTGGCCTCCTGAACAGCTGTATTGTCACTACTGTACGCGGTAAAGTCAGCATCTTTTTTATCCTCGGAATTTGAGGAGCAACAGCATCCAAAAAGTTTTCCCATAAACTCACCATCAACTAAAAAATACACTGTACACTACATCGATGTCCGAATTCTATATCTGAAACCGTAAACCTGCAACTGTGGCGAGCCTCTTTATTGCTTTTAAACACATATCAGGCTAGGCATCACAACCAGCACGCGTACGACCTAATTAAAAAACTCAAGATTCTATCAAGGTAATGGTGTGGAAACCGACGCTAACAGGCAACGTGTCACGAGAATTCATGACAAGATCTTGGAAAGCTTGAGACACGTCTACCTGTTGAACTTTCATTAGCGAGCTTTTTTCGGTAAACCTGTGCACTTTGCAGCATATTCAGACACCACACTGACTGCTACAGCTTCCTCTAGCTTGTGGGATTCCTGAACCCCACTCTTCTCTTCCTCAATACAAATATCCGTAACGTAGGGGGGCACAAGTCCACTAGGTGTCAAGAATGCCATAATCCCCATTATCTCTCGCATAGTAATGCGGCTGAAAACTCCAGTACTTCTATCCGTGGAAGCAGCCTTATTTCCTTTACCGGTATTCATAAATTCATCCCTCAATTTAAAAAGGAATACACTACACACCATATCGACGGCCGCATTCTATACCTTAGGCTATCAATTTGCAACCGTGGCGAGTGTCGCGCCTCTAAACGCTTCACATTTTATTTAGCGGGCTTTTACAGGCAGCGCCAAGCAATGCAGACTTAGCAACGCCATGCAGAAATCCGTTGTACATCCTTATTGTTCGCTGTCCGCTGATCGTAGGGTTTGGAAAGAGTATCAGAAGCCTGAAAGCCCATACCTTTATTAATGGAAATCGGACACGCGCAAGAATACAACGTCTTATTAGCCCTTCCTTCTTCTGAAGTACTACTAATATTTCTTTCACTACTAGAATTTGAAGAGAAGCTTCCCCTACAGATTGAGCACTCGCCTTATTAACATTTTTCCATGGATGGAAATGGTATTGCCTCTTCCTCATAGTAGTAGGTTCAACTTCGTTTTTTTAACGACATTTCCACGATGATCTATCATCAGATTTAACACGCTTACCACTTTAGCGTTACTGCAAGTCGAAACTTCTAGCTTACAGAAAGGACACGATTTTAGATATTTCCGAAATTTCTCCATAAATTCACTGTCAATTTAAAGAAAGAATACAGGACATGTGCCGATGCCCGCACTCTTATACCTTGGAGTATAAATCTGCGAAACCATGGAGAGCGCTTTTATGCCCCTATAAACGCACCCCTAGTCAAGCAGCGTTAGCATTCAGCTAGCCTTTGAAGTTAGTGATATAAAAGCTACGCGGAGAGAGCCGTCTCATAAACAGCTGCTCCTCGTACACTATCCACAGAACTAAGTCGTGTGGAAGGAATGCCAGCCCCCAGCTTTCCACTAAAGAAATTGAGATCAGTAGTAGCACTTGAAACTTCTGCCCCTTCCCGCAGCGTGACATCATTAGAATACTCTAAATCCAAAGAGGGGCACTCTTGGGAATTTGCAGCGCTCTCGTGGGTGCAATGATCACCAAGTCCTGTACCCGCGAAACGTAATTTACGCACTATCCGCTTACTACCAATCGATTCTAGCTCTATTAGAAGAATTTTCAGTCCTTGCTTCCTTGTAGATATTAGAACTTTGGCCCCATTATCTACGTAGGTCCATAGAAAAATTTCAGCATTAGTGGGGAAATGAATACTCTCCCAATCACTGCCCTCAGAAACTTCTGACCCTTTGGAAGGGTTTTCTTTGTTAGGCTCATCCATTGCTTCATCGGCGAACTCCGTAAAATTATTATTCACAAGCCCCATCTCATATCCTGCAGAACAGCAATCGGTAGGGTCAGCCTTGCTTGTGCCTTTTCTACGGTAAAGGGCCCGCTGTACGTAAGAGACCAGATTTGAGAAATACACACATGCATGCATAGCTGCAACTATGACG